>NZ_JCBAJA010000005.1:0-214294 GCF_059834885.1 Microbulbifer sp. SE14
CGTAGTTCCCGCGCTTCCGCGCTCTTGCGATGCACTGGGTTGAACCAGCCGCTGCGCCCTATCTCGGCCAGGGTGCGGGCGTCCCGCCGGTCAGTCTTCTTTTTCGCCTTCATCAGGTTCTTGGCCAGCCGGGGGTCGATGATCACCGGCTCATGCCCCAGCTCCTCGACGATCCGTGCGGCCATCTCCGCCAGCGGGCTCGCTTCCAGAATTACCTGCAGCCGCCCAAAACCACTCAGCGCCTTGGCGAAGTCCCCCGTCTCGGTGGGTACTTCCCTCTCCCGTAGAACCTTGCCCTTATTGTCAGTGATGCAGATGCTGCTTGATTTGCTTGCCAGATCAATGCCACAGTTGTTCATGTCAGTCCCCTTCTGGTTTAAGGCGCTTAGCGACCTTGTGATTCAATCTCAACCAGATTAGGGGACTGACCCCTTCCAAAGCTAGATCAATGCCTCGCCGCTTTATTACATCTCCTACAACGCAGATTCCGAGTTCCAAGTCCCAAGCCCCCCAAGCCCCCCAAGTCCCAAGTCCCGAGTCCCGAGTCCCGAGTCCCGGCATTATCAGTTGATATTCATCGCCAGCTCGTGCGGCATGGGGTTGCGGGCGCGGAAGGCCGCCCTGTCCTCGTCGGCGATCTGGCTGAGCAGGTTGGTGTAGGCGCGGTTGGCGCTGGCCCGCGCGGCAATGTCCGCCCTGCCCCGGTGCCGGGACAGCTGGAAATTCAGGTGGTCGAAGATGTAACCGCGCCAGTAGCCATCCACTTTTTTCAGCAGCGGTTTGGCAGTGGCCAGGCTCTGCTGCAGCCCCGCCCAGTCGCCCCGGGCGCTCTGGCCCACGGACTGCACTTCCAGCCACTGCAGCCACTCCACCGGGTGATCCGCCCACTGGGCCCGCTCCAGTTCCGCCGGTTCCCGCAACCCCAGCTGCGCCGCGGCCACCTCAGCGCGCAGCTGCAGGCTCCGCGGCACCTCTTCACCGAGCAGTGGGGCCATATCCCCGAAAATCGCCTCGGCGCGCTGCCGCTCTTCATTTTCCATCGCCAACTGCAGTTGCAGCAGTTTTGCGGTCACCCGCTGCTCCGGGCTGCCGTGTTCCGCCAGTGTGTCGCCGAGTTCGGTCAGCTGTCTCGCGGCCCGCTGTAGCTGGCCCAGGGCGAGGGACAGCTCGGCCCGCCAGAGGCCGAATTCCACGGTGCCGCGCATGTCGCCCCGTTCACGCACGAATTCAAAGGCCGTGTCCCAGCTCTCAGCGGCGGTCTTGAAGCGCCCCTGCAGGAATGCGAGGCGGCCCAGGTAGGCGCGGATGACCATCTCCTCACTCGGCAGCTGCTCCGCCTTGGCCAGCTTCTCCCCGGCCCGCAGCGCCCGGAAGGCCTCGGGCCAGTTGCCCCGCTGCATTTCCAGTTGGGCGACATTCTGCTGCACCTGGACTTCACCCAGAGCGTCCTGCGCCGCGGCAAAATTCTCCCGGGCGCTGTTCCAGTAGACCATGGCGTGGTCGAAATCCGACCTCAGGAAATAGATGAATCCCACATTGTTCTGGCTCTCCGCGCGCAGCCAGACGTCGTCCAGGCGCATGCGAATGGCCAGTGCCTCGCGGTAGTGGAGCAGGGCATCCCGGTAATTTCCCCGCTCCTCCGCCAGCAGGCCCATCTGGTTGTAGATTTCGCTCTCGGCCTTGCCGTCCTCCAGCCCCTGCGCCACCTCGAGAGCCTCGCGCAGCCTGTCCTCCGCCGCGGCGGCCTCACCGCGCATGCTGTGCAGGGCGGCCAGGTTGCCGAGGCTGATCACCTGGCCGCGCCTGTCGCCCTCGGACCGGCGCAGCTCCAGGCCCTGCCTGTAGTAATCCCGGGCCTGCCGCCACTGACCCAGGCGCTGGTAGGCCACACCGAAGGCATTCAGCACATCGCCGCGGCCGCTGAGATTCTGCAGGCGGCTGTAGGCGTCCAGGGCTTCCACCAGGTACTCGTCCACGGCGCGCTGGGCATTGCCGGAAACAATCGCGGCCTTGGCCAGTTCCAGCCAGGCGCGCGGGTGCTGCGGGTCCAGCTCCACCACCGCCTGCAGTTCCAGTTGGGCCGGCTCGAAGAGTCCCTGATCCATCAGCAGTGCGGCCAGGTCCATGCGCGCGGCAGTGTGATTGGGGAAGGCGGCGATCAGGCGGCGCAGGAATATTTCCGCCGCCCCGGTGTCGCCGGCCCACTCGGCGGACAGCGCCTGGGCCTGAAAGAAAACCAGTGAGCCGGTGCGGCTCGCCGCTATGGCCTCGCGCAGGCTGGCTTCGGCCTGCTCGGCCTGGTTTGCAGCCATCCGCACCCGGGCCTGCAGCAACCAGCCGGGGGCATAGCCCGGTTGCGAGCGCAGCAGCTCGTCGAGCAGCCTCCCGGCCTCCTGCAGCTGCCCCAGGGCATAGGCCTCCCTGGCGCGCGTATAGCGCTCGGCATCCAGGCTCCACAGGGGCGTTTCCACTGTGGCCACACCATCGATTCTCAGCGCGTCGCGCACCAGGGGCTGGGCCCCCTGGAAGAAACGGGGCAGTGCCTTCGGCTCCAGCAGCTTGTCGGCGAGGGTTTGCGCATCGCGGTTGTCGGCGTGCAGGCTGAGCAGTTTGAGCCGCACCCGGTATTCATCTCCCGCCGGGGTGATGAGGGTGGAGAGCAGGTAGTCGGCGCCCATCAGGCGGGCGATTTTTTGGGTCTGCCGGTCCTCGGCGCTGGGGAATTCCTGCTGGAAAATTCCCAAGGCCCTGTCGATATCCTCCGTCTCCAGCAGGCGGATTTCCTGCAGGTCCTGGAGCGCCTGGTTCAGGAGCAGCTGCCCGCCGCCGGTAATCCAGCCGGCCTCTGCCGGCAGGCCGGACAGCTGCACCGGCAGTACCGCCAGTGAGTGTACCGCGCCCGCGGCTTCGCGCCCCGTCTGTGTGGGCTGGCGCGATCCCAGCAGCGCGAGGCTGACCACGGCGGCCAGGGCGACAAACAGCAGCACCAGCGCGCGACTTGCCTTGCCGGCCGGCGGGGGAAGTTCGGAGGGGGCGGCGGCGTTTTCAGGCATATTCGCTTCTCGCATGGCGCACCCTACGGCAATTGCAGGCTGAAGATCAGGGTGTGAATTGCCGCGGCCAGTTCGCCGGCCGCATTGTCCGTCTGCTCGCTTGCGCTCCAGTCGTTGGGGATCTCGGTACCGCTCTTCTCGTCGATGGTTTCCAGGGCGGATTCCAGCTGTTCCACGGCGAATGCCTTGTCGCCGAAGTACCAGGCGCTGCGCGCGCTGACGATTTTGATGAACAGGGTCCAGTAGGCGGAAGCGGACATCTCGCCGCGGAAGTCATACAGGCGGGACTGCAGGTAATTGAATTTGTCCGCGATCACCGTCTGCGTATCGCGCGTGTCCAGCGCCACCAGGAATTCGGAGAATTTGCCGCGGCTGCCGCGGCAGCGGTAGCTGCCCTCGCCCACATAGGTGGTGATATCGCGAAAATCCCCGCCATTGGACGCGGCGAAAAGGCGCAGCCTGGTGCCCGGCGTGTACTCCAGGTTGTGGGTGTGCAGCTCCAGTTCCACCGTGTTGTCGAAGCTCAGGTTTTCGGCGGCGGGCGGCTCTATGCTGATCAGCATCGGAAAGGCCCCCTGCGGCGGCAGCTGCACACCGGCCGGCAGGCGCCGCAGCAATAGCGGGTCCATCGGGTTCAGCTGCGCTACGGACAGGCCGATGCTGTCCTCGGTCAGGTCCTCGACCTCGTCGAAGGTAAGCAGTAAGTCGGCCTCTACACCGTTCTCCAGGGAGAGCAGGGCGAGCACCTGATTGCCGTCTATCTCCAGTTCCACCAGGCCCAGGAGCTGGAGGTTGAGCACGGTGTCGTCGAGGCTCACATTGAGCAGCTGGCCGAGGTTGACTTCGACTTTCACCTTGTTGAGGAGACTCCCCAGCAGGCCGGCGCTGGCACCGGCGGCGAGCAGTGCGAGGCAGAGACCGGCCAGCAGCCGCGCCCGCGGGGAGACCCTCATCACCCTGCTTTGCTTATTTTTTTTCCGGTGCCGCAACATGCCGCCTCCACTCGCTGTTCCTTTTATTGTTTGATTCCACTACAGCCGCGTATAGCAATTCCAAGCGTAGCCGCCGCTATGGAGTGACGCCTGTCCCTTTGGGTTTTGGCTCGGGAGTTCCGGTAAAATCGTGATCCATCTGGCCATTTGGTCGCATAAATCACTATATTGCCGCTGCTCAGCAAATGGCTGGCGCGCCAGGCGGTTGGAATCTTGGGTAAAAAAACCCGCCGCACGCGGCGGCGGGAGAAGCAGACGAGAGAGAAATAAGAGAGGAAGTGGAGAAATAAATAGAGAAGGATCAGGGACTGTCAGTACCCTGCGCCAGTAACAGCAGATCGAACTCTGTGTCGAATTCAATCAGGCCACCCTGGACCACCGCTTCCCGGCCGGAATAGAAATCCTTCACCAGGGTGCCGTCGGCAAAGACACCCTGTACCGGCAGGGACTTTTTGCCGATCCCGGTGCCGAGGGAGACCAGCACCGGCTGCTCGCCCTCGAGGGTGCGGGAGAAGGTGTAGGGCTTGTCCTGCAGTTTCCTGTGCACGCCGGCGCCCACCGCCGGGTGCGCCTGGCGGAACTGGCCCAGCTTCTGCCAGTGGGCGAGGATCTCGCGGGTTTCGGCCTTTTCCAGGTCACCCCAGTTCATCGGCGTGCGCATGGAGGCATCGCCATCGGCGCGCTCGTCGATCATCGGCCTTGCCAGCTCGTCGCCGTAGTATATCTGCGCCGCGCCCGGGGCCAGCATCAGCTTGGTCGCCGCGCTCTTCACCTGCTTGCGCTCGCGGTCGAAGGAGTGGTGGTCGTCGTGGGAACCCAGGTAGTTGAGCACACCCAGCCCGGCAAGCGGGCCTTCGTTCAGCGCCGCGGAATAGCTGGAGAAAATTTCCTCTGGCGACTGTTTGGCATGCTGGGCAAAGCCGAAGTTAATCAGGCTGTCGAAGCCGTAGTCGAAGAAATCGACCTGCTCGTCGCCGTAGTCGTAGGCGCGGCCCTTGGTGGAACCGAAATCGTTGACCCCGAAATGGTATACCTCGCCGACCATAAAGAAGTCGCGGTCATCGACTTTCTCAGCGGGGTTTTTCGCCTTCCATTCCGCCAGTGCCAGGGCGGCTTCTTTTTTCAGTACCGCCCAGGTCTCGGGCTCCACATGCTTGGCGGTGTCCACGCGGAAGCCATCCACGCCGTATTCCCGCACCCAGTCGGTGAGCCACTTGACGATGTAGTACTTGGGCGCTCGCGGGTAGCCGGTGCGCGCGAAGAAGGCATCCAGTTCCTCCTGTTCCTGTTCCAGCCGGCCTTCCCTCTTCCACTTGTCGACCAGCAGCGGCGGCAGCTCGACGGGCTTCTCGCTCTCGGTGAGTATGTCCGGCAGGTTCTCCACCAGAGTACAGCGGACATTGCCGGCAAAACCGGACCAATCGCAGGCCGGTGCGGAGCGCACCCAGTCGGACGGCCACAGCGGATCCCGCTCCGTCACGGGGCCGGTATGGTTGATGATCACATCCATCAGGACGCGTATACCCTTGCCGTGCGCTATCCCGATCAGGCGCGCCAGCTCCTCCTCGCTGCCGAAGTTGGCGTCCACCGCAGTCCAGTCCCTGGGCCAGTAGCCGTGGAAGGCGTAGGTGCCCCCTGTGCCCTCGTCGGTACTGCCGTGTATCTGCTCCACCACCGGTGACATCCAGATGGCATCCACACCCAGTTCGTTGAAGTAGCCCGCCTCCAGCCTGTCGATCACACCGCGCAGGTCGCCGCCAGCGAAACCGCGCAGGTGGGCGGCGTCCCTCTTGCGGCCGTAGGACAGATCGTTGTCCGGATTGCCGTTCTCGAAACGGTCCGGCAGCATGAAATAGATGGTGGCGTTGTTCCAGAAGGGGTCGATGCTACCCGCCCGTTCGGGGGTGTCGGCGGTGCAGCCGCTGCTTCCCAGAAGCAGCGCGGCGAGGAGACTGGCGAGTCTTTTCATTGTTATCCCTCTTTATATATCCCGGTGGGATCATCGATCGCAGAATAGTCAGGTTACTGTAATGTCCGCACCGATTCCCGCATCCTCCCGTTCGGGGGCGTAGGCTGAAAACTTTGCGACCCGTCCCGACGCAGAGTAATGTAGCTGCTGAGGATCGCGCGGGCCCGCTGGAAACCGCCAACCGCCGTCGCGGTCCAATAGTCAAACCGCAGCTACAGGAGGCAGGGAATGTCGGATCACCAGTCGAGTCAGGGTTGGATCATCGGCCTGGTCGTGGTCGCCGTACTGGCGGCGGGGGCCTACTGGTTTTTGTTCCGCGACAGGGCCGAGACCCCGGTGCCGCCGGTGGTAGAAGAGCCCGAACCCACCCCCGAACCCATGCCCGAAATCGAGGCGCCACCGCCCCCGGAGCCGGCGCCCGCCCCCGAGCCGGAGAAGGGCCCTCCCCCGCCATTGAACGAAAGCGACGATGCCGCCTACAAGGACCTGATGAGCCTGGCCGCGGACGGCGCCCTGGCCAGGTGGCTGGTGCCCGACGAGGTGGTGCGCAAATGGGTTGCCGCGGTCAACGCCGGCTCCCGCGGCGAGCTGATCCACAAGCACCGCCCGCTGAAAACCATCAAGGGGCCGCTCCTCGTCACCGAGGCGGGGGCCACCGGCATGCGGCTCTCCGCGGACAACTACCACCGCTACGACCAGCCGGTGCGCCTCTTCGCGATGATGGACACGGAAGCCGCCGTGGAGATCTACCGCTACTGGTACCCCCGCCTGGCCCAGGCCTACGGCGAACTGGGCATCAGGAACAAGAACTTCCACCAGGAGGTACTGGAGGCCATAGACCAGGTACTGGCGGCACCAGAGGTCGACGAGCCCATCCAACTGGTGCGCCCGTCCGTCTACTACAAGTTCGCCGACCCCAAGCTGGAGAAACTGCCGGGGCTGCACAAGCTGATGATCCGCATGGGGCCGGATAACGCAACGCGGGTGAAGGAGAAGCTGCGGGAGCTGAAAGCGGAGCTGGAAAAGATACCCTTGCAAGCAACCGAATAGCGCGAATGTGGTAATCTCTCCGACCAGCCGGTCTGCACCGGCCGAGGGGGTATGCGCGGCCTGTGCGGCTCGGAAAAATGTCGCTCGAAACGGGGAAATATTTCCCCAAAAGAGAGCCCAGCCGAGGAGAGAAAAATGCAAGCCGAGCAAAAAACCATCTTCGTGGTGGTAGACCCCAACGACGATAACCACGTTGCCCTGGAGCGGGTACTCACCACCGCCAGGCTGCGCAACCCGCAGCCCAAGCTCATCATCTTCGTGGCCGTGGACGGCGAAGCGGTGGACACCCGCGCGGTGAACGACCATCTCTTCCGCGATGAATTCTGGTTCCGCGACCAGATCCGCAAACCGGCGGAAGAGGCCGGCCTGCAATACGAACTGATCGTCAGCTGGACCAGCGACTGGCAGGAAGCCATCATCCAGGAATCCAAGCGCTACGGCGCGGAAATGGTGTACCTGCCAGTGCACGCCAAAAGCAGCCGCCGCTTCACCTTTGCCGAATCCAAGTGGCAGGTATTGAAGGGGGCAAAATGCCCGGTGGCGCTGATCCGCCCAGGCGCCAAGAGCGAGCGCAAGGTGGTGCTGGCCACGGTCAACTACCAGGCCCAGACAAGCCAGCAGCGCCAGCTCAACCGCCAGATCACCGAGCGCGCCAACTACATCGCCAACGTCTACGGCGCCGAACTGCACCTGGTGAACGCCTTCCTGGACTCCATGCGCTACCCGGACCGCGGCGCCCTGGCCAAACTGGCGGATAAGACCGGCGTGCCCACCAGCCGCATCCACGTCAAGCGGGGTTATACCAACGAGGTGGTGGCCGAGGTGGCGAAGGAGATCGACGCGGACCTGGTGGTGATGGGCACCCTGAACCAATATGGTGAGACCGGCTCGCTGTTGCGGGGGAATACGGCGGAGCGGGTGATTGGGTCGTTGGAGGTGGATGTGATGGTGTGTAATGCCTTCACCACCACCCGGTAACGCAATAAGCTGGCGGGCTCCCGGGGTGCTCGCCGGCTCATGGGTACAAACAAGACCAATAAGATCTGGAGGGAATCCCCATGACTCCAACAGCCTCCCCCATTCGCCGCCTGTTGACTGCGCTCCTCGCCTTCTCACTCGCCGCCTGCGGCGGGGGCGGCAGCTCCTCCGATGGTGGTTCCAGTGGGAGCAGCAGCTCTGGCGGTACCGCTAACTCTCCCCCGGCGATCCACGAGCTGGAAATCAGTCCCGCCGAAGCCTACGGCGATACCGACCTAAGCGTCCAGTACGACACCAGCGATCCGGACGGCGACGACCTGACAATCGACTTTCAATGGAGTGTCAACGACAACGACATCCCCGGAGAAGCATCTGCCCAACTATCCAGCGATCACTTCGCCAAAGGCGATACCGTAACTCTCACCCTTAGCGTATCCGACGGCAGCGAAGCGGCAACTAAAACCATCGACATCACTATTCTCAACAGACCGCCAGAGGCTACGGCACTCAATGTGCCCGAAGTTGCTTCCTACGGCGAGAAGCTGAGCTTCCAAATCCTTGTGGAAGACCCGGACGATGACCCGATAAAATTCCAGTTCCTGGCTCAACCCAACGGAATGGCCGTTGACCAAAACGGCAATGTGACCTGGACCCCCAGCGGTCCATTGTTTGTGCAGGAAACAAATTTCAATTGGAAACTGGAAGCCAGCGACGGCGAAGCCGGTGCAACAACCGCCGGCACCATCCGTGTAGTAGACCCTGACAGAAAGCTACCCTTAGCCCGGAGCGGCCTCGTAGTTCCGGAACATAGTGAAGGCATTGTCGTCGGCGATTTTGATGGAGATGAAAGCAATGAACTGTTGATAACGGACGGTTTTCAGCGTCTCTATACCATGGCGTACAACGGCGAAAGGTATGTGCAGACCTGGTTCTACCCTTTCGCAGCAGGGAGCGACAGCGAGAAGATTTCTGCAATTTGGGCGGAAGATATTGACAGTGACGGCGCATCCGAATTCCTCGTCGCCGTTGATAGGGGTACCGGCAACGAAGGTAAAGCCAGGCTACTGGTGCTTGATGGAGCAAACCGGGAAATTGTTGACCAATACAAAACCGAGGGAAGAGCAATTACGGCAATACGTACCGCCGACCTTAATCAGGATAGTAATCTGGAAATCGCTCTGCTGATCCAAAATGGTTATTCCTATGATGCGGAATTCATGATCCAGGTGCTGGATGCCAAAACCCTGGAGAGCAAATGGAGTTCTGGCATCCTGAACCTGGGCACATCCATGGATGTGGGCAATGTCGATCTCGATAATACGCTGGAGGTTGTCACCTCCAATGGATATGTCTTCGGCATCAATGGCGAAGGGCTGTACAACAAGTGGGCTTACGGGGATGGATTTGGTAATCGGGTGGCTACAGGAGACCTGGATGGAAACGGCGTAGATGAAATTGTCAGTATAGATTACGCTGATTTCCTCATGGTTTTTGATGCAAACAACAAATCGCTACTGGCGGCAAAGGAATTTCCCTATACCGCCGACATCGCCAATGTCATTACCGCGGACACGAATAGTGATGGCCAATCGGAGATTATTGTAGGGAATGCACAATGGGGAAGTTTAACCGGACATAAACTGGTCACTGAACCGGAAGTGGCGCTTGAGCAGACCTGGAGTATCGACTCCCAAGGGAGTGGAACCTCGAGCATCGCAACAGGGGATCTCGATAGCGATGGCACCCGGGAAATCATTTGGGGAACGAATGTCGACTCTACCGGAACCGATGCGCTTGTTATCGCACACTTGACGCCGGAAGTTGAGGTCGAGTGGATGACAGAAGGGCCGGACCAGCTAGGCACCCCCTTTTCAGGAGGACTGGCATACAGACCGGACGGCAATAGCACCAAAGTAGTTTTCGCAACACCGAGCGTTGGCGACAGCATACAGGGTGGCTCCATGGCCCTGGTACTGGATCCGGTTTCCGGTGTCTTGCAGCCCACCAGCGAGCTGGACAACGGATTCCAAAGTGCCTATGTACTGACCGCAGCGGACTACAACAAGGACAACCTCGACGAGCTTGTCGTGGCGTTCCGGGACAGCCGGTCTCCCCGCATAGCTGCTTATGCGCCCGATGGTACGCTGTTGTGGAAAGCGCCCGAGCCGGCATCCCCCGGCAGAGGCATCGCCATGGGAGACCTGAACGACGACGGCCATGAGGATCTTGCGGTCACACTGGAGGACGGCACGGCGCTTGCCTACGATATCCTTCACTCCACGCTTCTATGGAGCGTCGCCGACGCGGCCGGCAGCGGTGGCGCAAGCGGCAGGAGTATCGCCGTAAGCGACCTCAACGGCGATGGCGTACCGGAGGTAGTAGCCGCAGGCAGCCATCACATCAGCGTACTCTCGGCAGATGGTGCAAACTATACGGAATCTCATTCAACGGAGTTTTCCTACCTGGTGGATATCGCCGTTGCCGATGTGGACGGCGACGACTTACAAGAGATCATTGCCAGTAGCGACGACTTTTTCGAGCCGGACGTTTTTGTATACAACCACGACCTGAGTCTGAGGTCCCGCTTTCCGGTAGACGGCATTGCAACCTCGATTGCAGTGGAGAACTACGGACAGGGGCCCAAGAACCTGGTACTCGGAGTCAGTTCAGGCCTCACATCCAGTCGGGATACCAGCCTTGTGCTGACTGTAGACCCGGACTCTGGTGAAGTTGTTTCCAGCTCGCCGACGCTACTCGGAACAATCACCCCAAACAGCCTGCACCTTATCGATACCGATGGCCACGGCATCCCGGCAATTAGTTATGGCACATACCAGGCTATGAATATTACCCAGTAATCCCCTTCCGAAACAAAGCCCCCGGCGGGAAAATCTGCAGGGGCTTTTCGGCCCGTCAAGTCAACCGCGAAATCAGAGTTCTTGACTTCCGCAACAACTTGACCCTGCCATATTCATCACTGATTATCAGCTGGAAAGCCACTGTCGGGCTGGCTCAGCGGCAAACCGAATTAGCCGCAGATCCCCTCGGTCAGTTCAACAGTCGCCAGGAGAACGGCTCAAATTTGGCCCTTGCGCCAGCAGGGTTGCCCGCCTATAGTTGTACATGTCGAATGTACAACTCAGGCCGCCCATATGCTGAAAGTCAACATCAGCGAATTCCGCGCTAATTTATTGAAATACCTTGAGATGGCCAATGCCGGGGAAGAAATTTGCGTAACTTCGAGTGGTAAATTGCTGGCAACCATTTCCGCTCCGGCTGACCTCAAAGCACAAGCCCGCAAGCAACTGAAGGATCTGGCAAAAACTGCAAGAATCCACGATGTCATAACCCCTACCGGCGCCAACTGGGAAGCCTTGTCGTGATATTGCTGGACACCTGTGCGATTCTTTGGGATGCCCTGGCCCCCGAAGAATTGAGCAGAAAGGCGGCGAAGGCCATAGAAAACGCCGACAAGCACAACGCCCTAGTCATTTCCGATATCTCAATCTGGGAGATCTCGATGCTGATAAAGAAGAAGCGCATTGAGATCGACACCACGCCCTCGATATTCGTCAACCTGTTTCTTCAGTCGAGAAATATCGCGGTAAAGGCGATAACGCCTGAAATTGCCGAACTGTCCGTCAATTTCACTTCAGAAATCAACAGCGACCCAGCAGACCGCATCATCGCGGCAACCTCGATTATCCACAATGCCCGGCTGGTTACGGCGGATCGGAACCTGATTTCCAGTGGTTTGGTCGATACTGTCTGGTAAGGCCAACACCGGAGGGTGGCTTCGGAATCCATCGAAATCTAACCCAGATAGAAGTTTTCTGCGTCGCCCAATTCCGGGATCCCGGTTTCCGCCAAGGGGCGAAGCGCTTTCAATGAAAAGTTTACGGTAGTCGTAATCTGCTGAACCAGAGGGAACATATCCGGCACCAGACGAAGCTGCAATAGCTTCTCTGATGCTATGTCGATGCCCCCGACCCGCTCTACCAAGGACTGCAGGTTGCCGAGATAATGCAGAAAGATCTTGATCGGCAATTCCTGAACCTGGGAATCCACTTCATCCATCTCCGGTCGTTAATCCACTATCGGTAAAAACTGCTCATGCTCGGGCAGGCCCTGTACGGTGCCGTTGATCAGAGTCTTCAGACTCTCCATCAGGTCAGACATTTGCGCTTCCGACAGCGAGTCCGCAGCCGGATGATAATCTTCGGGGACAATACCCTGACCGATCATCACCTGCTGCCAGGCCACTTCGGTAAACAGGTCGTCGTAGTCGCGGAATATCTTGCCGCTGCTGCGGAAGAGCTCCATCTTCTCCGCCAAGGAGTCGGGGACAACCATGTTCTCGCAATCACGCCAAAAATCGCTGTCGCGGCGCTGGTTGGCCTTGTAGTGCAGGATGATGAAATCGCGGATGCGCTCGATTTCCACCCGGGACTGGCGGTTGTACTCGGCCACTTCCTGCTCTTTGATGCCGCGGTGCGGAAACACCTTGAGCAGGCGGGTGGCGGCGGACTGGATCATGTGAATGCTGGTGGATTCCAGGGGCTCCAGGAATCCACTCGACAGGCCGATGCTGACCACGTTCTTATGCCACGGCTGGAGCCTGCGGCCGGTGCGGAAGGGAATAATCCTGGGCTCCGTCAGTGCCTCGCCGTCCAGATTGTTCATCAGTGCCTCGCAAGCCTGGTCGTCACTCCAGTGCCTGCTGGAATAGACCATGCCGTTGCCGGTGCGATGCTGCAGGGGGATGCGCCACTGCCAGCCGGCTTCGTTGGCGATGGAGCGGGTATAGGGCACTAAAGGCTTTGTCGCGGTACTGGGCACGGCCATGGCCCTGTCGCAGGGCAGCCACTGGGACCAGTCTTCATATCCGATTCCCAATGTCTTTTCTATCAGCAGCGCCGCCATGCCGGTACAGTCCACGAAGAGATCGCCTTCAACCTTTTTGCCGTTTTCCAGCAGTAGCGCCTTGATATAACCGCTATCGGAGTGGGTTTTAACTTCCTGCACCCTACCCTCTATGCGTTGAACACCTCTGCTCTCGCTGTAGCGGCGCAGAAATTGCGCGTAGAGTCCCGCATCGAAATGGTAGGCGTAAGACAGCCCGGGCAGATTGGTGCCCCTGATCTGTGCCAATGGGGCGAACTTGTTTTTGATAGCCGCCTGGTAGTTGAGGGAGTAATCCCACAGACTTGATGTGCCACCGTTCAGGCGGTTTTTGAGCCAGATATGGTAAAAGTCGCAGAAAGGGAAATTCTTGCCGATATTGCCAAAGGCGTGCATATAGCTGTCGCCTTTTTGCAACCAGTTCTCAAACTGGATGCCCAGTTTGATGGTGCCCTTGGTGGCCTGCAGGAATTCCCGCTCGTCCAGGCCCAGTCCGCGGTTGAAGTTGATAATCGGTGGAATTGTGGCTTCGCCCACGCCGACGGTGCCGATCTTGTCCGACTCCACCAGCGCAATATCGACCACCTTGCCGAGTACCTTGGCCATCAGGGATGCGGTCATCCAGCCGGCGGTGCCACCGCCCAGAATAACGAGTTTTTTGATACTGCTGTCGCTCACTTGAAACACCTGACAACAAAGCGGAAACGAATAAAAAAAAGACCCTTGCAATACGGGATTACAAGGGCCTTTACCTGTGAGACTAACTATTGAAAATCAGAATTCGTAGCTGAACCCCAACAGGTAGGTCTTGCCGTAGCTCTGGTAGTCGCGAACCTGCAGCGAGTTGTCTCCACTCAGGGTAGTGAACGGTTCGTCGGTCAGGTTCACACCCTGCAGGAATACGGACAGGCCTTCCAGGCCGCTGATGCCTGCGTCGCTGAAGTCGTAACCGATCTGGGCGTCGACAAGAGTCTCACCCACTACGTCAACCTGCACGGTATCGAAGCCGATACCGTAGACTTCTCCCTTGAAGTCGGAGCGCTTGCGCATGCTGGCGCGCGCCGAGAAGCCGTGGTTGTCGTAGTAGAAGGTCAGGGTATCAATCTTGTCGGACAGGCCCGGCAGCTCGTAGTCGTTACCGTTCTGGTCCTCGATGTTTGAGCTGACACCGGTATGGCTGGCCAACAGACCAAAACCGTCCAAGCTCTCGTGGAACATGTTGAACGGCAGCGCAACGGATACTTCGTAGCCCTGCAGGGTGCCGCCACCGCCATTGACCTTACTATAGCGGGTCGCTGTGGTATTAACACCGTCAGGTATTTCCACTGAACTCAGATCCAGTACCTCGGAGAGATCCACCTCGTAGTTGTCGTCGAAGTGCCAGGAATCCAGGTCCTTCCAGAACAGCGCAACGGAGAAGTAACCCTCTTCGCTGAAGTAGTTCTCATAGGAAAGATCTACGCCAATGGCTTCCTTCGGCTCCAGGTAGGGATTGCCCCCGCTGATACTAAAGTTATTGCCATTAGCGTCCTGTGTAGACGAAAACTCGAAGCTTACGGAGGAGTTCATCTCATCCATACGTGCGCGAGAAATGGTCTTGGCGGCACCGAAACGAACTGTCTGCTGTTCATCCAGGGCCAGGGACAAGTTCAGGCTCGGCAGCAGGTGGCCATAGTCGTGCTTGGCATCGGATGCCTCGGCAACCACTTCCCCGTTTTCAATCTTCCCGGCGTGACCTTTGGTGTCTACTTCGGTGTACACGTAGCGCAGACCCGCGTTACCGGTTAGTGCCATACCAGCGACTTCGGTCTCAAAACCGGCCTGAGCAAATGCGGCAGTAACCTGCTCACCGACAGAGTAGGACTTGGTCAGGTGCTTAATATCGGTCAGGGCTTCATCGGTCAGTTCGTAGTAACCGTCCGCCAGCAGAGCCGCGGAGTCATAGGCGATCATGTCACCCATACCGATAAAGTCGAGGGAGACAGAGCCCAGGCGGTACTCCTCCGGCACCTCCAGAGTTCCCGGAAAAGCATTCAAGGTCATGTAGTAACCCTGGGAGCGCTTGCTCTTCTCGCGGTCGCGATAGGAAATACCGTAGCTGATCTCGTTGACGATACCGGCATTGACCATCTGAGTCGCAGCCAGCTTCAGCGAGCTCAGCTCGTCGTCAATCTCCGGCGCATTGATAAAGCCGTCCTGTGCTGTACCCAACAGCGAATCGTCACCGCTGGCATACTTGCTGTTGAGCGCATCACTCCAGCCCCAGGAAAGGGGGCCGCCCAGCTGAATCAGGTCCCAGTCGCTGTAGTCCAATTCGTGGCTGAAGGTAGCTCCGGCATTACCGGAATTGAGGGTGTAACCCAGAGTCTCAGCCACTCCCCCGTTGTCGCCGCGACCGGTACCTGCGTAGCTCTCGAAGCTCCAGATCTCGCGCTCCACCTTAGAGTGGCTGGCATCGAATTCAAATTGCAGGTCGTCATTGACATCATACTCGGCATTGAAGCCGAATGACTGCATCTTGGCGTCGCGGTTTTCCATATCGTTGCGGACAACGACACGCTGGCCGTCGGTGGTGCCGCTAGTGAAAAAGCCATTGGTGGCATCCCCGACGGGCTCGAAGGCCCCCTGGCCCCACGCGAACGGCACTTCGATGCCGCGCAGAATTTTCTCATCGGAGAAATCCACGTACAGGGCGTCGAAGGTGGTGTGCAGCTTTTCTGTGGGCCTGGCCTCTACCACCAGCATGGCGCTGTCACGTTCCAGTACGGAAGAGCGCACGAACGGCTTGGCGCCACCGAGCATGCTAGCTCCGGTGGAGTCATGGGGTATGACTTCTATCACCTCACCAGCATCGTTTTTGATTTCAGTCTTGTCGCTAGTGGTAAAGTTACCATTAGGGTCGACAAAGATTTCTGGGTAACCCCAGGCATTCCAGCGCTCCTCCTGGTTCGGCGAGCTCATGGTGTTGTAGGCAAAGGCCACACCGATGGTGTCGTCGGCGAACTGGTCGATATAGGAAATGGTGGCGCGGTGGCCGGAGTCCTCGCCATCGGGGTTCAGCTTGTCGAAGCTGGTCATCTCGTACTGGGTGTTGATCTTGACCACGCGCTCGCCGCGCTCCAGCGGCTTGACGGTCTGCATGTCGATCACGCCGGCGATGCCCTCGGCCTCGAGATCAGCCGTCGGGGTCTTATAGACGGTGACGCCGCTCATGATCTCGGACGGGTAGAGGTCGAACTCAACGCCGCGGTTGTCGCCGATGGACACCTGTTCGCGGCCGTTGAAGGTAGTGGCGCTCTCGTTCTCACCGAAGCCACGGATGGTGACGCGGCTGGAGCGGCCATCCAAACGCTGGGCGGCCAGGCCCGGCAGGCGGGCGATGGATTCGGCGATGGAGGAATCCGGCAGCTTGCCGATGTCTTCAGCGGAGATGGCCTCGACTACGGCCTTGGCGTCGCGCTTGGTGCCGATGGAGTCCATCACACTCTTGCGAAAACCGGTAACCGTTATCTCTTCGAGTGACGCATCCTGGCTCTCCTGCGCATACACACCAAAAGAAGCAGTCACAGAAGCCGCGATGGCGGCGGACAGCAAAGTGGGTCGAAAGGCCCCTTTACTCTTGTTGGATAGACTCATCATCTTCTCCCAGGTTTTATCGTTATGGTGAGACCTTGCATCCTAGGCCCGCCCCTCATCCATAACATCCTCCCCCGAGGGGGGAGGAGGTGGGAGAATCTGTAACGCCCGCAGAATGGGCGCCTTAAAACACCGTAACTCTTTGTTTTTGCTTAAGTTTTCAATTTCCCGGCTTCAGTCTTCCAGGTGCGCGGCGGCGCCGATCAGGGCCTGGTAGCCGGCGTTGAGGGCGTAGAGGGGGACTGTCTCCATCCACTTCTCCACCCTGCCCTTGTTCAGGAAGCGCTGCTCGAAGTCGCTCTCCGGCAGCAGCTCGGCGATCCGGGGCAGTATACCACCACCGATGAATACGCCACCGCGGGCGCCCAGGTACAGGGCCGCGTCGCCGGCGGCGCTGCCGAGGAAGTTGAGGAAGTCCAGCAGCGTCTCCCGGCACAGGGGGTCCGAGCCGTCCAGGCCGCGGGCGCTGACGTCCGGCGGGGTCAGGTCCTCGGGCTCGCGACCGTTCAGTGCGCACACCGCCCGGTACAGGTTCACCAGGCCGCTGCCGGACAGCACCCACTCGTTGAACACCGGGCACTGCTCGCGCATCAGTATCTGCAGCAGCTGCAACTCGCGTTCGCTGGAGGCGCCCAGGTTGGCGTGACCGCCCTCGCCGGCCAGCACGTGGTAGTGGCCATTGTCGACCCCCAGGCCGGCCACCCCCAGGCCGGTGCCCGGGCCCAGTACCACCATGGCCGCATCCGGTAGCCGCGGTTTGTCCCGCAGGACCTGGTAGTCATCCGCGGTCAGCCGCGGCAGGGACATCGCCAGGGCGGCGAAGTCGTTGATCAGCTCCAGCCGGGGGAAGCCGAACTCCTGCTGCAGGGATTGGGTGGTAATGGTCCAGCCCAGGTTGGTCATATAGACACTGCTGCCACTCGCGGTCTTTTCCAGCGGCCCCGCCGCGGCTATGCAGGCCTTCTGCGGCCGCGGCTGTTCCAGTTCTTCCAGCCAGTGGCGCAGTGCCGCGTCGAAACCGCCAAAGCGTCTGCAGTCCACCACTTTCAGTGATTCCAGCTGGTAGCCACCCGCCACAGGCTTGGCGATGGCGAAGCGGGCATTGGTGCCGCCGATATCCGCTACGATACTTGTCATCTTTATCCCTGTTCCAGACCCCAAAAAACGGCGGTATAAGGTACGGTGTTGGGCAAAATAAAACCAGCCCTATCCCACCGCGATATTTCCCCCACCCTGGTCCCAGGGGAGGACAAGGCGCCACTGCCGTGATCCCGGCGAGTAGGTATCAAAAAAAGGCCGGCGCAGCGGCCGGCCAGGAGAGAGAGGCAAACCCAGGGTTCGCCCGAGAGAAGTCTTACCACCAGGTGGCGTAGAGGGCCGCCAGTACCAGGGTGACCCCCAGCGCAGCCAGGTTGAAGCCCTGGCTGGTGGAGAAGTTGATCTCGCGCAGGGCCACTGCGCCGCCGGCGGCGGTGAGCACCGCCTGGCCGCGCCCCTGCATGAGCGACACCACCACCGCCAGCGCGCTGCAGCACAGGAACACCAGGCCGACCCGGTCGATAAACGGCAGTTCCGGCCACCACAGCTTCAGCGCCAGCGACAGCAGCGCCGAGGCAATGGCGGCGGCCAGCGCGGAGTTGGCGGTGGCGCGGGGCCAGAAGACGCCGAGCACGAAGAGCACCACGATGCCCGGGGTGAAGAAGCCGGTGAACTCCTGGATGTACTGGAAGGCCTGCTCGAACTGGCCCAGCAATGGCTGGGCGCAGAGCATCGCCAGTACCAGGGACACCAGGCTGGCGACCCGGCCCACGGTGACATAGTGACGCTCGCTCTTTTGCGGCTGGTAGCGGGAGTAGATATCCATCGTAAAGATGGTGGCAATGCTGTTGGTCATCGATGCCAGCGACGAGACGATGGCAGCCACCAGCGCCGCGAATACCAGCCCCTTGAAGCCCACCGGCATCAGGTTCATCAGCTCCGGGTAGGCCTGGTCCGGGCGCGACAGGTCCGGGAGCAGCACCGCCGCGGCGATGCCCGGCAACACGACGATGATCGGCATCAGCAGCTTCAGGTAGGCGGCGAAGGCGATGCCCTTCTGGCCCTCCTCCACGCTCTTGGCCGCCAGGGCCCGCTGCACTATGTACTGGTTGAAGCCCCAGTAGGAGAAGTTCATCACCCACATGCCGCCCACCAGCACGGACAGGCCCGGCAGGCTGGCATAGTGGGGGTTGTCCTTCGACAGGATCATGTCGAACTTCTCCGGCGCCAGCCGGGTCAGCTCGGCGAAGCCGGCAATGGGGCCATTGCCGTCCGCGATCAGGTCCAGGGCCAGGTAGGACAGCAGCAGGCCGCCGAACACCAGCAGCACCACCTGGATGATGTCGGTCAGCGCCACCGCCTTGAGGCCGCCGTAGAGGGAGTAGGCCGCGGAGAAGAGACCGAGGAACAGCAGGCCGAACAACAGCTCGACACCGGCGATGGCATTGATCGCCAGTGCCCCCAGCCACAGCACCGCGGTCAGGTTCACGAATGTGTAGACACCCAGCCAGAAGATCGCCAGCACCACCTTCACCCGGTGGTCGTAGCGCTGTTCCAGGAACTGCGGCATGGTGTAGATTTTCTTGCGCACGAACACCGGCAGGAAATATTTGCCTACCAAAATGAGGGTGATGGCCGCCATCCACTCGTAGGAGGCAATCGCCAGGCCTATCGCATAGCCGGAACCGGACATGCCGATGATCTGTTCGGCGGAGATATTGGCCGCAATCAACGAGGCCCCCACCGCCCACCAGGGCAGGCCCTTGCCGGCGAGGAAGTAGTCCTGGGTGTTTTTCTGGTGGCCGGATTTCTCGCGGGAGACCAGATAGCCGATGGTGACCAGAGCGGCCACGTAGACGGCGAAGATCAGAATGTCGATTGCTGCTAACTGCATTTCTCTCACCACGTTTTTATAACTTTGGAAATACTTTAATAACTACTGTCGTCACGCCGGCGTCCAGGGAACCTGCCCCTGGATTCCGGTACCGGATCAAGCCCGGTACAGGCTCTGCGCCGGAATGACGATTCTTGGGGTTTTCATATTTTTACGACGCGGAACCAGTTGATATTCCACCCCCCCTGCACCGCAAAAATCCCCAACTGGTAGCTTCCCGCCGGCAATTCCACCGTGTGCTGTACCGTGGTCCAGTTCTGCCAGCCGCCGGTTACCGGGATATCCACTTCGCCCAGCAATACCTGGCCCGCGTCCTTGTCCAGGGACAGGCGGCCGCCGCTGGATGCGCTGGCCACGCGGTATTCGATGCGGTAGCTGCCGGCCTCGGGAATCTGCACATTGGCATAGGCCATCCAGTCGCCGGCGTCTATCCAGCCCACGTTCAGGCCGCCGCCGCTGTCCGTTGTGGCCTCTGTCTGCACGCCGGCCATGGCCGAGTAGTCCTCGGCCTGGACGGTCAGGTCGAATGCCGGCGGCGGTTGCTGGCTCGAGCCGTTGACCGACATCTGCCCGGCGGGCACGCTGAAGCTGGTGCCGTCGGAGAAGTTGACCGTGCGCGCGCTGCTTCCGAAGTTGTAGGCCAGGTAGGTTTTCCGGCCATTGTTGTCGAACGCCAGCGCTGCCGGGTAGTCCGCGCTCAGCATACCGTCGCCACTGGCCAGGTGACCCAGCTGCTTGTAGGTGTGGATCCAGTGATAGGTGTGCGCCTTGGTCTCGCCCGCCTCCGGCGTATAGTTGAAGTTCATCGTGTTGAAATCGCTCACTGCCGCCTGGCCGTCGGTCATGGCCCAGATATTCCACCATACGTCGCGCCACTGGCCCTCCCCCAGGCCGGAGGGCTTACCGTTGGAGGATTCGCTCATACCCAGGGTCACATAGTCCGACAGGTAGTCCGGGTGCTGGCCTATATGCAGCACCAGCGGGCTGAGCGGCAGCCCCTGGATACCGAGGATATGCGCGTAGGCGCCGCTGAACCAGGTGGAAAACACATGGCCGTTGCCCCAGATGATCGAGGTGGTCATGCGGGTGTAGTCGGGCAGGAAGTTGTCGTAGTCGCCGCCGAGGCCGCGGTAGCGGTCCAGGTTGTTCCAGTACTCCCAGTAGGCGGCGGTGGAGGAGGCGTGCAGGTAGATGCCGCGGTCCACCAGTGCGTCGTTGCCGGTGATCAGGCCGTACAGCACGATTGCGCCGTAGGCGTTGGCGGCTTCCGAGGTAGACTCGTTGTTGTTGCCGAGCACGAAATTGGCGTGGCCGGAGGCCCAGGAGAAGCCGTTGGCCGGATCGAAGTTGCGCAAGTAGGGGAACATGGGATCGTTGCGGCCGCCGGCGTAGTCGCGGATCAGCAGTTCCACCATGGGTCCCCAGGCGGAGGGCGAACACCAGCCGGGATCCACGCGGCAGATCTCCGCCGCCGCGCGCACGAAGTAGCCATAGTGGAAGTGATGGTCGTTCAACTGCTGCTGGGCACCGAAGGACTCGTCGAAGCCAAGCAGGGTGTTCCAGTTTTCGTCGTAGACGAAGTATTTGTTGATATCCAGGGACCCGCTGGTGTTCGCGCGGAACCAGTCTTCCAGCTCCGCCTTCAGCCAGTTGATCAGCTGGTCCGCCTGGGCGCTCATGCCGTTGCTGCGCGCTATGGCCGCCAGCTCCGCCACTTTGCCGTAGTTCTTGCCCGACCAGTAGGTGTCGGTGTGGGGGTTCCAGTTGCCGCCGTCGATAAACTCCTGCACCAGTTGCTGCAGCTGGTTGGAATCGTAGTCGCCGATGCCCTCGGGGAAGTAAGGCAGCAGGCCGACAAACGGCAGCTGGTAACTGAACTGGCTGGTGGCCGCAAACTGCACCACGCCGCGGGCGCTGCGCGCCCTGTAGCCGGACAGCGGCTGGGCGGAGTTTTTCCACTGCAGCGGCATCAGCCCGGCGAGGGTATTTACCGGCGCGCCCTGATGGCGGTACTGGTGGGAGACGGTCACCGAATTGTTGCCGCGGTTGACCGAATAATCGATAAACACCTCGTCCACCGGCTGCTGGGCGTACTGGGCGAAGGTCTGGATGGTGCCGGCGCCCGCGTCCGGCAGCCAGGCAACGGTCAGCGTGCTGCTGCCTGAGACGGTGATCTCGGAGCCGTTGGAATTGTTGAAGTGGGTACTACCGTCGCCGACCGCCAGGAAGTGATTGCGCACGCCGGCCACATCGGTCCACACACCCAGGCTGTTGCCGTCGCTGTGGAACAGGCCCTTCTCCGGACCGTCGGCGGCCTTGGTGCGCAGCACCAGCTGGCCCTGCAGCGCGGCGAAATACACATAGGGCGAGCCGTAGACGAAGGTGGCCTCCATCACCGGCAGCGAGCCGCTGCGCCACTGCACGGCCACCGAGCCGTCGCTGTAGTCCTTCAGGTAGGCCTCCATATTGCCGTAGGCGGAGTTGCCCACGGCTATGCCGTCAAACACCTCGCTGAAGGGATCGGGAATCTGGTAGCTGCTCTCGTTGCCCGAGGTCTGGATACCGGCGGGAATCGACAGTATACGCGCGCCGCGATTGCTGATGCGCGCGGTGACCGGGTCCGGAGTGATGTAGGCCGCGTCCGCGGAGTCGCCCACGGTCATCTCGCCGAGGAAAGACACCGAGCCCCACCAGCGGTGGGTCATGGTGGGCTTTTGACTCGCCGGCGCCACCAGCTGCGGATAGCGCGGCGTCGGCGCGCCGATCGGGTCGCAGGAGCTGACGCCCGGCTCCACCACGCCGGCGTTGTGGATCCAAGTGCCATGATCGATCACGCAGCCGTAGCCGGCCGGGTTGATGGTGTCGCTGATATTGCCGGCGCCGTAGCTGGTAAAGGCCGCCTCGGCCAGGGGCGCGGCCGCAACGCCTGAGAGCGCCGCACCCAGCCAGAAGGTTTTGCTGAGAAGTTTCATCGCTGTGTTCGCCTTGAATTTATTGTTGTCGGGGACTGCTCGGTTTTCGGACTGCTCAGCCGCGCATGATCCCGCTGCGCGACCTCCCCGTCGCCCCACTTTGGCCCTTCCCACAAAGTGGGGCGCGACCCGGGCGTACCACCTTGCCACCGGCAAGCGGGGACCATCGCCATGGCCGCCCCGCCCGAGCGGATTCGGGTATACTCCCCGTTCATAACTCCTATAAAAACCGATGTCCCGGTGCGACGATGAAAGCCTATATCTTCAATATCCACGACGTGGTGCTGCTGATGACTGCGGCCGAGTGCCTGCTGTTGTCGATCTTCCAGCAGGTGCTGCCGATCCGCGAACGCAACTACGGCCTGCTGCTGACCGCCTTCCTGCTGATTGTGGCCACCGCCTCCGCCTGTACCCTGATCCTGTGGAACGACCAGTTCGAGCTGGCGCCACTGTTCGAACAACAAATGCTCCCCTATTTCCTGTTAGGGGCGCTGATGCTGAAGGGCCCGGCCATCTATCTCTACGTATCCGCGCTCACGCAGCAGAACCTGCGGCTGCAGTCGCGCCACGCGCTGCATCTGGTTCCGGCGCTGGCGCTGGCGCTGTGTATTTTTGTATTCGGCCTCAGCAGCGACGACCTGCGCCGCATCGCCATCGACAGCCCGGACTTCCCCGAGCTGGCAGTAAACCTGGTGTGGGACTTGTCCACTGCGGTGCCGCTCGCCTATGCCGTGGCCGCGGTGCTGCTGCTGCACCGCTACCGCGCGGAACTGGAGGACGAGTACTCCCACTTCTCCACCACCGAGCTGCACTGGTTGAATATTCTCACCTACGGCGTGCTGATCAGCTGGGCCTGGACCCTGCTGGTGCACATTCTGGCCAAATACACTTCGGTGGAAACCGCGGACCTGCTCGGTATCGCCGACAATTACGTGACCTTTATCCTGATCAACGCCTTCTTCGCCTACAGCCTGAGCTACGCCCACAAACTGCTGGCCACCCAGCCGCAACAGAGCCGCGAGGCCAGTGAGGAGGAACCGTCCGAGAGCGCCATAAGCAAAGTGCGCCAGGCGATGGAAATGGAAAAACTTTACCTTAAGAAAAACCTGAACCTGGAACAGTTTTCCAATCGCCTCGACATGCCGGCAAAAGAAGTATCGGCGGTGATCAACAAGCACTTTGGCACCAACTTCTTTGAGTTCATCAACTCCTACCGGGTGGAGGAGGCCAAGGCGCTGCTGGCGGATCCGGCCAGGGCGGATATGACGGTGCTGGACGTACTGATGGAATCCGGCTTCAACAGCAAGTCCGCCTTCCACCGCTTCTTCAGCCGGCTGGTGGGCATGTCGCCGACTGAATACCGCAAGCAACAGCAGAAGAAAGAGGCGGCGACCGGCGCGCAATAAACTCTGCAAATAAAAACCCCGCTCACCTCGGGCGAGCGGGGCTGCTTTCCGTCTTTTCCACTAACCGCAGTGAATATCCGCCTCCACATCGGCGGCCACGCGGACACTGTTCACCGAGACATCCATCTCGCCGTCGGTGGACATAAGGAAGGGCGACAGTACCATATCCATCTGCGCACCCTTCTCAGCCAGGCACTGCAGGGCGATGGAGACGGTGCGCCAGCGGCCCGGCTCCGCCTCGCGCAGCAGATCGGTGATCGCCTGCTGTGCCAGACATTCGGTGCCGCAGTCCATGCCGATTACCACCTCGCTGGAGGGGACCTTGTCGATTTTCAGGTCGAATACCAGCGCGCCGCCGGCGTTCAGGTAGCCGCTCAGGTCCGTGCGCCGGTTGGCGAAGAAGCCCACGCTGGCCGGGCCCCTCCCCTCCCACTGCAGGCGGCGGCTGTCCTCCTGTACCTTGCGGTCCACCGCCTGCACGCGGATGCCGGCCGCCTCGGTGATGCTGCTGGTGACGGCCAGGCGATTGTTTTCACTGTCGATCACCTCCAGGCGCCACGGATCCAGCGCCCGCCCCTCGAAGACCCGAAGGGCGCCGGCGATGTCCCGCGCGCGCAGGCCGCTGTCCTCCGGCAGTGCGGCCGCGGCAATGCCCTGCTCGCCGTAGTGCAGGCCGTAGCCGTAGGGGAACTGGGCGCTGTAGTTTTCCGGCGCCCGTCCTCCGCCGGCGACGTTGCGCGGCGCCGGCACGGCGTTTTCCGGCCAGCTGAACGGCAACTTGCCGACGAAATCGTAGTTCACCCCGCCCTCGGCATCGCGGAAAATCACATCGGCCACGCCGGCGCCCTCGGTGCCCGGTTGCCAGATCACCACAAAGGCATCGGAGGCATTGATCTCGCGGTTGACCCACAGCGGGCGCCCGGTGACAAACAGCGATACCACCGGAATCCCCTGTTGCTGCAGCTTTTTCAGCAGCGCCAGGTCCCGCTCGCCCGGGTAGGCGAGATCGGCGATATCCCCCTGCATTTCCGCGTAGGGGTCCTCGCCGAAGACGACGATGGCCACATCGGGCTTTTCCCCGAAGCTGCCGTCTTCACTCAGCAGCGCTTCGCCGCCGGCGGACTCAACCACCTCCGCTATGCCCGCATAGATGGAAGTGGCCCCGGGAAAATCGCTGTTCTGGTTGCCGGTGCCCTGCCAGCTGATACTCCAGCCGCCGGCCTGCTTGCCGATATTGTCGGCGCCGTCACCGGCCACCAGCACGCGCTGGTCGCGCGCCAGCGGCAGCAGCTGCCCCTTGTTTTTCAGCAGCACCAGGGATTCGCGCACCGCCTGGCGGGCCAGGGCGCGGTGTTCCGGCGCGCCGATCACCGACTCGTCGCCGGCCAGCGCGCGCTCGGAGGGCGCCCCCTTGTCGAACAGGCCCGCGCGCAGTTTCACCCGCAGGATGCGGCGCACCGCGTCGTTCAGGCGCTCACTGGAGATGGTGCCGTCCTTCGCCTGGGACAGGGTGTTCGCGTAGAGCTGCTTCCAGTTGGCGTCCGACGCCATGAACATGTCCACGCCGGCGTTGATGGCCTGCGGGCAGCTCAAGTTGCTGCAGCCGCTGACGAACTGGTGGCCGTTCCAGTCGCCGATCACGAAGCCATCGAACCCCAGGCGCCCCTTCAACACATCGGTGAGCAGGTACTCGTGGCCGTGCATTTTTTCGCCCTGCCAGCTGCTGAATGAAGCCATCACGGTCTGCACGCCGGCCTCGATTGCGCTGAAATAGCCCGGTGCGTGGATTTCCAGCAGTTCCCGCTCACTGACATCCGCATCGCCGCGGTCGACGCCGTCGCGGGTGCCGCCGTCGGCGATAAAGTGTTTGGCGGTGGCGATGACGCGTGCGGCGGACAGGAAATCGTCGCCCCGCGGGTCGCCCTGCAGCCCCTCCACCATGGAGCCGCCGTAGCTTTTCACCACCGCCGGATCCTCGGAGTAGGATTCATAGGTGCGGCCCCAGCGGTCGTCGCGGGCCACCGCCAGGGTCGGGGAGAAATTCCAGTCGATACCGGTGGCCGCCACCTCCGCCGCGGTCGCCGCGCCAATCTTGCGTATCAGCTCCGGGTTGCGCGTGGCCCCCAGGGCGATATTGTGCGGAAACAGGGTTGCGCCTATGACATTGTTGTGTCCGTGCACTGCGTCCGTGCCCCAGATGACCGGAATGGCGACGCCGCCGTCGCTGGTGTCCATCGAGGCCCAATAGAAGGCGTCCGCCACGGCGACCCAATCGCCGGCGGCGGAGTGTTTGTTGTTGTTCGGGAAGGCGCCGCCGCCGTTCAGAATGGCCCCAAGGTGATAGTCGCGCACGTCCTGCGGCGTGACGGAGCGCAGCTCCGCCTGGAACAGCTGGCCGACCTTTTCTTCCAGCGACATGCGCGCGAGCAGCGTGTCGATTTTCTTTTCCAACTCGGGGTTCGCGGGCAGGCGGCTTTGCAGCGCCGGCCATTCCAGCCTCGCGCCTTCGGCTGCTGCACCGCCGGTTTTACCCGCGCCGGCCGGCGCGGCCGCCTTGTCCCCGCAGGCACCCAGCCCACCGAAAGCGAGCGCCGCAACGGCACCCAACACCAGTTTCCGTTTCATTCCCAGTGACTCCAGTTATTGTTCTACAAACCATCCGTGTGGTTTGTACCGCCGTGCCCTGTGCGGGTCGTCCCACTTTGGATGGGCGCGGCAATGTGGTGCAGTCCACCTTGTCGCGCCCCTGTTTGCGCAAAATGGGACTCCTTCGTGGAGGCGCAAGTCGCTAACGGGTCACCGTCACATCGGCCGCGGCGGGGGATTGCGGCGGCTTGTGCCCGGGGTTGCCGACAAAGTTGCCATCGGTACTGGCGCAGCCCCTGCCTCTGTCGAAATCCCCGGTGCACTGATAGACCCGCACATAGTCGATCTGGAACTGCTGCGGGAAGGCGCTCTCGTCGATACCGGTGTCGTTGACCCTGCCGGCCCAGTCGCCGCCCACCGCCAGATTGAGTATCAAGTGGAAGGCCCGGTCGAAGGGTGCATGGGGATTTTCCAGCGCCGCGCTTGTGTACCAACCGTCGCTGGTCTGAGTGGCATAGTGGTCGCCGTCCAGGTACCAGCGGATCTCGCCCTCTTCCCACTCGACGGCGTACTGGTGAAAACCGTCTGCCGGACTGCGGCCGTCGGGCAGTCGGTAGGCCTCGCCGGAGTGGACATTGTCGGGCGAGGCACCGCCGTAGTGCAGAGTGCCGTGTATCCTGTCTTCGCCGCCCACTTTCAGGTTGACCGCTTCGAGGATGTCGATTTCACCGGACAGCGGCCAGCCGCCGTAGGCCCAGTCTGTTGGCAGCATCCAGAATGCCGGCCAGGTGCCCTGCCCCCGGGGCAGCTTTGCGCGCATCTCGAAGCGGCCGTATTTCCAGTCGCCGAGGCCCTTGCTGCGCAATCGCGCCGAGGTGTAGGTGCCGCTGCCGCTGGTGTCATCCGGATCGTAAGCCGGGTCGTCATCCATCAGTGCCGGACCCACCGCCTCTTCGCGGATGGCGCGGATATGCAACAGGCCGTCCGCGACCCAAGAATTCCCTTTCGAATCCACATAGCACTGGGCCTCGTTGTTGCCGCCGCCGTAGCAGTTGCGCTCGTGAGTCCATTTGCTGCTGTCGATCCCATCGCCGGAAAACTCGTCCCGCCATACCAGACAGTAGCCGGAGTCCAGCGGTGTTTCGAGGCAGCGCCCGGGAAGCGCCGGTGTTGTCGCGGCGGGGGCGGGGCCTTGCGCCAGCCCGGCGGCGGTACCGCCGCTGGCGGATACCAGCGCGACAATCGCACCGGCGGCAGCCTTGTTCAGGTATTTGCGCACAGGATTTTCCTCCGTCGTCGCTGTTGTGTGTGCACCCTTAAGTATCAGCGGAGGAGGGGGTCCGTCGCCCCACTTTGAGGCCTGTCCAAAGGTGGGGCATATCGGTTCTGGCGCGCCGGCGGCGCTCAGCCGGCTCGCGTCGCGGCGCCGGACAGGAAACCGGTCAGGTAGGTGTTGTGGTCCTTGAGCCGGGCCAGGGTACTGTCCACGCCGGCCTTGACCTGGCCGATAAAATCCGCGAGCTCCCCCTCGGGCATGGTAGCCACCAGTGGGTGGTAGCGCTTTGGCATCAGCCCCTGCCCCAGCATCACCTGCTGCCAGGAATCCACGAACAGCTCGTTGCCCTCGCGCTGCACATGGCCCGTCTCACGGAACATTTCGATTTTCGCGGCCAAGCTGTCGGGAACGCTCATCTGGCGGCAGTAACGCCAGAAATCGGTATCTTCCCGCTCCGTGACCTTGTAATGCAGGATGATGAAGTCGCGAATCCGCTCCATGTCAAACTCGGCCTGGCGGTTGAACTCGTCGACTTCGATCTGGCAAATCTCCCGCTGCGGGAAAAGCCGCAGAAAGCGCATGATGTTCTGCTGGATAAGGTGGATACTGGTGGACTCCAGCGGCTCCAGGAAACCGCTGGACAAGCCCACTGCCAGGCAGTTTTTATGCCACTGCTTGCGGCGGCGCCCGGTCTGGAACTTGATCACCCTGGGATCGTTCAACGCCTCGCCGTCGATATTCCCCATCAGCTGCTGGCGGGCCGACTCGTCACCCTGGTAGCTGCTGGCGTAGACAAGCCCGTTCCCCACACGGTGCTGCAGGGGAATGCGCCACTGCCAGGCGCTCTCGCGGGCTATCGAGCGAGTGTAGGGAACCGGGGGCGCCAGCGCCTCTGTCTGCACCGCGACCGCGCTGTCGCAGGGCAACCAGTGCGACCAGGACTCAAAGCCGGTGTGCAGCGTCTTTTCGATCAGCAGCGCCCGCATTCCGGTGCAGTCGATAAAGAAATCCCCGTCCAGCTCCCGGCCGGAATCCAGCTTGAGTGCGCGGATATGGCCGGAGTCCGGGTGCAGCACAACTTGTTCGATCTTGCCCTCCACCCGCCTGGCCCCATGGCGCTCGCTGAAGCCGCGCAAGAATTTGGCATACAGGCTGGCATCGAAGTGGAAGGCGTAATTCAGCCTGTTGTTGGGCAAGTGGGAAAATTTCTTCGCTTCCGCGGCCCGCCGCTCCAGGCAGTACTCCCCGAAATCACCGGCCAGACCGAGCTCCCGGGCCCGCAACCAGAAATGCTGGAAGCCACAGGCCCAGCAATCCTTGCCGGTGACGCCGAATGCGTGTAGATAATCCCGGCCCAGATCGCGCCAGTTCTCGAAGCGAATTCCGAGCTTGTAGGTGCCCTGCGTGGCGGCAAGAAATTCGGCCTCGTCTATCCCCAGCAGTCGGTGGAAAAAAACCAGGGTGGGAATGGTGGCCTCGCCAACCCCGACGGTTCCGATCTGCTCGGACTCCACCAGGGTAATCTCGAGCTCATTGCCCATCAGCCTGGACAGGGCCGCGGCGGCCATCCAGCCCGCCGTGCCGCCACCGGCGATCACTATTTTCTTTATGGCCTGACTCATGGCTCTCTCACTCTCTATCGTCGCGCCCGTTCCTGGGCTCAGGGCATTCACTGCAGTTTTTCTAATAATAGTTTTCTCAGCCGGCCGGCCGACTCCCTATCCAGGTCGCCCAGCAGGCCATGGCAGTTCCGGGGAAGGTGCTCGATGGCCGCCTCCCGGTTTACGACAAAGTGGTCAAACAACTGGCCCCAGGCCCTGCGCTGGCTTTCGGGCAGGCCGCCGATGGACAGCAGCGCGTGCATCAGCGCATCCTGGGGCAGCCCGGACCAGCCGGGCGTGGACCGCCACCAATAGTTCACCAGCATGTTGAGGTCATCGAGCCCCTCGACCTGGTGCCACCACATGCTGGGTACGAAAAGTACGTCCCCCGCTTCCATTTCCGCCACCCGCGCCGTATCCAGGGCTACGCGGTAGCGGGGGAAGCGATCGAGATCCGGCGCATAGAAGTCGACCATGCTGATCGCCTGTCCGGCCGGGTTGAAGTCGAGCGGACCGGGGTAGAGGTTTTTCACCTGCTCCGGCGGAAACAGCGTAAACCGGCGACGCCCGGCCACTACACAGGCCAGGTTGTCGGGCAGGTCGAAGTGGGCCGCGATGCGGGTCCGGTTCCCGAACCACAGCGATACCAGCGGGCTGCAATCCGCCAATTGGAGGTCGTTCTGTTCCCGCATTCCGGGCAGGTGGTGGTCTACCGGTGTCGAGCCGACATAACAGCATTCATCGCCACAGGCGTTGTTTTCCAGCGCCCGCAGCGTTTCTAGCAATCGGCCGGAGGTCCGCCGGAAATTGAAACCGTCCATCGCCTCGTTGTAGAAAATACGCCCCTGCGCGTCGGGGTCCGCCCGGAACACAACCAGTGGTCGCCCCCGGTCAAAGGGCGCCAGGTAATCGCCCAAGCGTCCCGCCCGAGCAGCCTCCACCAGCGGCCAGTCGGCCACCATGCCTTTCATCAGCAGCGGCTCCGTGCGCCCGGCGATGACCGCGGCAACATCTTCAACAGCGACGCCATTGCGCGTCTCGACCGGGGGAATAAACTTCGGATAATTCATCTCTCAAATACCCCGGATCGGCCGCCGGCAAGGAGCTGTGCGATCAGTTGGCGGTTACCGGGCAGCCCCTGGCGATAACTGGCCAGCTGTTTTCTGACTTCAGCCATCAGGGCATCGGCCCGGCGGGAGTCCCTGTCTTTAAGCGGTGCGCGAACCCAGTCGCACTCGTACCCCATGCCATTCAGTACATAGCGGTAACTGGCCGGTGGAAACAGCGGCTGCGCCTGGGGAAAGTCCTGCCTGGCGGGCGGCCGGTGATGCCACAGGGACAGGTTTTCCCGCAGTGACTCCGGCACCGTCTCCGGTTGCCGGTGGGCCCGCCAGTAATCGGAATCCGTGCGCGAGGATAAAACGTAGTGGAGCTTCAGAAAATCGATGATGTTGTCCCAGTGCTCCAGCATCTGCCGGTTGTAGCGCTTGGCCGCCATGTGCATCTGCCCGCTATGGGCGGGCAGGAGATCCCGGATCAGGCCGGCCCCCTGCTCGATCAGTGCCAGCGCAGAGGCCTCCAGCGGCTCTATAAACCCGGCCGACATGCCCACCGCCACACAGTTGCCCTGCCACATCGCGGCCCGATGCCCCGGCGAGAAGCTGAGGTGGCGAATCTCCAGCGCGGCAATTTTTTCCACAGAAAGCTCACTGCCCAGGAAACGCCGCAGATCCGCCTCGACCGTTTCAGCATCGGCAAACCGGCTGGAGTAGACATAGCCCATTCCGCGGCGTGTGGGCAGCCCGATATCCCAGATCCATCCATTGGCGCGCGCACTGGCACGGGTGACAGAGGCGATGGGCGCTTCCGGCGTGGCATGGGGTATCTGCACCGCGAGGGCCCGGTCGTTGAACAGCACCGGCGATCTGTCAATCCAGGGCACCCGTAGATGTTCGCCGATGATCAGGGCGGCGCTGCCGGAGCAGTCCACATACAGGTCCGCGTCCAGGCGTTCGCCATCACTCGTTTTCAATGCCGCGACGCCGCCGTCGGCAGTGGCCTCCACAGCGGCGATATCCGCCTGCACATGGCGCACCCCGAGATGTTGCGTGCAGTGGTCGCGCAGACACAGGCCAAACCTGGCCGCATCGAAGTGATAGCCGTAATTGAGTACCCCGGCGTAGTCCGGCGTCGCCAACTGCTTGGGCGCCAGGTTGGCATCGCAGATGGCCGCTTGCGGCGTCACCGCATAGGCATAACCGTCGGCGCCGCTAAAGCGCGCCAGGTCCTGCTCGAAGTAGCCGTGGGGAAGGGAGAAGGGGTGGTAATAGCGATCGGCGGGATCAGCGGAACGCCAGGAGGCAAAGAGCGAGCCCTGCTTGAAGGAGGCCTCGCATTCGGCAAACAGGCGCTTCTCGCTCAGCCCGATACGCCGCAGGGTCTCGCGCATGGACGGCCAGGTGCCCTCACCGACTCCCACCGTTGGAATATTCGGTGACTCCACCAGAACAATGTCGCATTGCCCACCCCGGGCACGGCCGTGCTCGGCCGCCAGCACGGCCGCGGTAAGCCAGCCGGCCGCACCGCCGCCCAGCACCAGGATGGATAGGGGTGCCTGTTTCATTGGGGAGTCCTCCCACTTCAAGGACATCGTAAACGCGGAAGGCGTGACTGCGCACGCCTCCGCTTCCCTGCAGTGAAAGAGTGGCGGCGGGCCGCCACTCAGTGGTTACCTCAGAAGCTGTAACGCACACCGAGGTTATACCGGGCCCCTGACTGGATGGCGCCAATCATCATATTTTCATGGCGGCCGTACAGGCGCTGGGTCTCGTCGGTGAGGTTGATACCCTCGACAAAGACGGACAGGTCATCCCGGATTTCGTAACTCACGTTCGCATCCAGTTGCCCGTAAGCCTCGGTGTAGACCGGGTTACGCTCACCGGCGCCGTCGAAGGTGGCGTTCAGGAAGTCGTCCCGCCAGTTGTAGGCGATACGGGCCTGGAGTCCATTCTTGTCGTAGAAGCCGACGATATTGAAGGAATCACTCAACCCCAGCAGCGCAAACTGGTTATCACAGCCGTCACACTTGTTGGTGTTGAAGTTGTCGTAGGCGATATCGCCATCGACGGTGGTGAAGTTCACGATACCGCCGAAACCGGAGTCGCCAAACATATGCTGCACCGCGAACTCGAAACCGTCGATCTTGGCGCTCTTTTCGTTGACCGGGGCGATGACCGTGAACTCTGCCGCAGCATCGCCTTCGGCCGCCGAGCCCACCACGGTGCCGTACTGCTCCTGCATATAGGCGAGGACAGTGGCGGCGTCGTCAGTACCCACCGCGGCCACGGCCTCCTCATAGCGGGGGCCCTGCGCCGGGTGCGCCAGGTCGAAGGTGGTTTCGGTGAATGAGCTCTGGCCGATGAAGTTGTCCACGTCCTTGCGGTAATAACCGGCGGACACATAGCTGCCGTCGCCGTAATACCACTCGACAGACAGATCAAAGTTGGTGGACTCGAAGGGCTTCAGGTCCGGGTTACCGCGGGAGGCTGTACCGCCATTGAATCGCAGCAGCGGACTGATCGTCTGCCCGCCCTGGATGTCGCCAAAACCCGGGCGCGTGATGCTCTTGCTCAAGGAGGCCCTGGCAACCAGGTCGTCGGTCAGCGCGATATCAAAGTCGACGTTGGGCAGCAGGTTGCTGTACCCCCCCTTCTGCTCACTGTAACCCAGTCCACTCTCCTGGGCATAGAATTCATTGGCGGCCACCCAGACGATGCTGTCGTATTGCGGCACCAGCGCCTTGGCATCCACCTCGGTGTCTTCGTAACGCAGGCCCAAGGCGAGATTCATCGGCATGGCAACGTCGTCCCAGGACAGGTTCACCTGTGCGTAGGCAGCCTGCTGCTGTTCGACGGCGGTGCGGTCGGTGGTGAAGTTGTCATCCACGCACAGCACGGTACCGCAGGGGCTCAAGGTCTCGCCATTCGCCGCGGCGATCGCGGAGATGGCGTCGATCATGCCGTCGAAGTCCGCCGCGTAGTAGTAGGGCGTCATCTCTGGGCTGTCGGCACTGCCGAACTGATCCAGCGCACCGGCCATGCTCTTGCGAACAAAAATATCGTCCGGATAGTCGGCCGGATCGCCGTAACCGCCCCAGGTCGCATTCTCGGAGAGGGCATAGGCGGAGCGGTTGGTGGACTCCGTGTAGGCCAGGCCAAAGTCGATGCTCTTGACCACGTCGGCATCGAACTCGAAGGTGCCGTCAAACCTGGCCTGTTCGATCTCGTGCTTCATGTAGCTGTTGCGGAAGCTGTTGCCGGAAGTCAGCATCTGCGCCGGGTCGAAGCCCTGGCCATCGATGAACTCGAAGCTGGTGGTGGGCAGGTCGTGGCCGTAGTTCACCGTGGTGGCGGCGCGGTTGAACTGCACACCGGCGATATTGTTGTTGGTGCCGCGGCCGTCTTTGGCACCGTTCTCGGCGGTGGACGTGTGATAGTCGAAGACCAGGTTCAAATGGTCGCCGGGGTTCCAGGCCAGATTCAGGCCCACGGAGTCATTCTCGTTGACAGAGCCCCATTCGCCGGCATTGAAGGTGACGTCGGCGCCGGTTGCATCGGTGTAGACAACCGGTGCCACCACGCTGCCGTTGCCGGAGCCCTCGGTGAAGGAGCCGGATACCGGTATGCCATTGAACCAGGCGCCCATGGCGTTGTACTGCTGCTCTACGTCCTGCTCGGCGTAGGTGTAGTCGAGGGTGGCCTCGAAGTCGTCCACCGGTGCCCACTGCAGGGTCACCTGGACATTGGTGCGCTCGCGCTGTACTTCGCCGAAGGCGTAGCCGATACCGCGCGGAACAGAATAGATGTCTCCCTCCTGCGGCGCATTTTCAAAGTTGGGGTTGTCGGGAGCAATGGACCCCCAGTCACCCTGGCCGCCGGGAATCGTATACCAGCCGGAAGGGGTCTCGGACTTCCCGTAGCCACTGTGCCGCTCGGAGAAGGAACCGGTCACGGCGACACCGATGGTATCGTCAGCGAATTTGGTGCTGAAGATGCCGGACATCTCCGGAGTCCAGTCGTCACCATTGGTATTGGAGGTGTCATTGATGGTTTTGGCGCTGAGATTCAACACCATGTCATCCTGCTCCAGCGGGCGCGCAGTGCGGATATTGATCACCGAGCCGATACCGCCGGTGGACAGGGAGGCCTTGCCCGTCTTGTAGATCTCGACCGCGCTGACACTCTCCGCGGCCAGGTTGGCGAAATCGAAGGAGCGGGATGCAGAGGCGGAGGTGGCGTCTATGTTGGCCGCCGGCATCTGCCGGCCGTTCAGGGTCACCAGATTGTAGTCGGGCCCGAAGCCGCGCACTGTGACCCGGCTGCCCTCGCCGTTCTGCCGGTCGATGGACACACCGGTGATCCGCTGCAGCGATTCCGCCAGGTTGGTGTCCGGCATCTTGCCGATGTCCTCGGCGGAGATGGCATCCACCACGCCCTGGGCATCGCGCTTGACGTCCATGGACTTGGCCAGACTGCCGCGGATACCCACGACGACCACCTCTTCCAGCGCGGCATCCTCCTGGCCCTGCGCCAGGGGCACACCGGAGAGCGCGCAGGCAATGGCCACAGCTATGGACTTCTTCGTAAATCCGAATTGATTGCTCATGGAGTTCTCTCCCCCATCATCACGTCGTTATTTTTTATTTGCGCGGGATGCGTACCCCCTGGGAGGACCGACAGGATAGCGCTATCTGGCGCCAGCCTATAGTCCGCGGCGCGACCGCCCGGTGTCGTCCCACCTTGAAAAAGCGGCGCAAGGTGGCCCGGTCCCACCTTTGATTTGCGCAAACTGGAACGGGAAAACGGCAGGAATTCCGGCAAGAACATTTACAAAACTTAACAATAATCGTTATTATTCGCATCGCACGCGGTACCTCCGCACTCGACGACTTCCCTTCACTATCAATCGGAACATAACCATGGAAATGCGCTCACTGGCACTGGCCGTGGCCGCGGTCGCCTGCACCGCCGCCCAGGCCCGGGAAACCGACAACCGGGACATGGAGCAGGTGATCGTCACCGGCAGCCGCTTTGTCGAGAGCATCGACGAGGTCCCAGTCTCGGTCACCGTCATCGACCGGGAGACCATCGCGCGGCAGCTGCAGGTCAGCGCCGAGCTGCAGAACCTGCTGGCCATCCAGGTGCCGGGCCTGGCACCGGGCAACAGCTCCACCAGCAACTTCGGCACCACATTGCGCGGCCGCGCGCCCCTGGTGATGATCGACGGCGTGCCCCAGTCCACCCCGCTGCGCAACGGCGGCCTGGGTATCCGCACCCTGGACCCGGATGTGATCGAGCGCATCGAGGTGATCAAGGGCGCCACCTCCATCTACGGCAACGGCGCCGCCGGCGGCATCATCAACTACATCACCAGAAGCGCCTCGGACAGCGAGCTCACCGCCCAGGCCTCGGTGTCCAGCCGCTTCAGCGCGGTCAAGTTCGAGGACAGCGCCAGCCTGCGCACCCAGGGCTCGATCAGCGGCACCCGCGACCAGTTCAGCTTCGTGGCCAGCGCCTCCCGCGACGAGCGCGGCGTGGAGCGCGACGGCGAGGGCGACATCATGGGCACTCTCTACGGCCTGTCCGAGAGCGTGACCCAGAACTTCTTCACCAAGCTGGGCTACCGGCTGGACGACGGGAAATCCCTGCAGCTCACCTACAACTACTTCGAGGGCCAGCAGAACGCCGACCTGGTGGACGTGCTGGGCTCGGTCAACGAGGACACCAAGACCTACGCCGTGCCCGCCAGCGGGGACGCCCCCGGCGATCCCCAGGGCCCCCGGGGCAACCACAACCTGATGCTCAAGTACGTGGACGAGAGCCTGACCGACAACACCCAGATGACCGTCGACGCCTATGGGCAGGAGATCGAGAATGTGTTCTTCTTCTCCGTCGACCTCTCCAACCCGGAGGCGGGCTACGCCGGCGGTCAGTCGATGATCAAGTCGGAGAAAAAGGGCCTGCGCTTCAATTTCAACACCCAACTGGGCTGGGAGCGCCTGGACGGCACCCTCACCTACGGCCTGGACGCCCTCAACGACGTCACCTCCCAGCCGCTGCTGGACGGCCGCCTCTGGGTGCCGGAAATGGATATGGACAGCCTGGCCGGCTACCTGCAGACCAAGTGGATCCTGGACAACGACTGGGTCTTCAAGGCCGGCGTGCGCCGGGAAAATATCGACCTGCGGGTGGATGACTACCGCACCCTGAAGCTGTGCCGCGGCGCCAACACCGACACCTGCTCCGTACCCATGGACGTGAAGGGGGATACCCTCAGCTACGAGGCCACCACCTACAACCTGGCAGTGCGCTACCACATCAACGACCACTTCAGCCCCTTCGCCAACTACTCCCAGGGCGCGGACATCTCCGATATGGGCGGCCTGCTGCGCGCCGCCACGGTGAACGATATCGCCCTGATCCAGACGGAGGCGTCCATCATCGACAACTACGAAATCGGCCTGGACAGCCACTTCGACGATTTCGACTTCAGCATCGCCGCCTACAAGAGCACCTCGGAACTGGGCACCTCGAACCGGCTCAACCCGGCAACCGGGGTCTACGAGCCGGTGCGCGCCCCACACAAGATCTGGGGCTACGAGGCCGCGCTCGACTACCGCATCTCCGACCGCCTCAGCGCCGGCGCCAACTACAGCTGGGTGGAGGGCAAGAACGAGGAGACCGACGAATACCTGGATGCGCGCATCATCTCGCCGCCCAAATTCGTCGCCCACCTGGACTGGCGCCCGCTGGACAACGCCAGCCTGGCCCTGACCTACTACCGCGTGGGAGACAGGAAGCGCTTCGAGCCGGACGCGGACGGCAACTGGAGCGGCTCCTTCGCCCCGGTCAGCGCCTACGACGTGATCAACCTGAGCGGCAACTACCAGCGGGATAACTGGCGCTTCTTCGCCGGTATCGAGAACCTGCTCAACGAGGAGTACTTCTCCGCCCGCGCCCAGGCCTTCACCTACAGCAACGGCGGCTACCACAGCATGAGCCTGGGGACCACGGTCAACGCGGGGGTGAACTACACCTTCTAAACTCAAGTTTCGGAGTTCACAGGGATTGCCAGCCCCGAAGAGAGGCGCTTTCGAACGGCCCTGCTGCCGGTGGCCACCTGACAAAAAACCTCATCGGTAAATATTTGTCAGGTGGCCACCGGCAGCAGGGCCTTGCACATTGCCACTCGGAGACTGCCTGCCCTCGATGTGAACTCCGAAACTTGAGTTCTAAAGAAAGCGCAGCCAGCCAGGGATGGCTTCAGCCCTTGACCGACCCAGCGGACAGGCCGGAAACCAGGAAGCGCTGCAGGGCGAGGAACAGCAGTATCACTGGTATGGAAACCAATATCGAACCGGCGGCGAAGAAGCCCCAGTCGGAGGCGTAGTCGCTGACGAAGAAGCGCAGCCCCACCGGCACCGTGTACCTGGATTCGTCGTCCATAAAGATGGAGGCGAGGATAAATTCGTTCCAGGCGGTCATGAAGGAGAAGAGCCCGGTCACTGCGATGGCCGGGCGCGCCAGCGGCAGTATGATTTTGTAGAAGATCTGCAAGCGTGAGGCGCCCTCCAGCAGCGCCGACTCCTCGATTTCGTAGGGCAGTGTGTCGAAGTAGCCCTTCAGCATCCACACGCAGAACGGCAATGCGGTGATGGAATAGACCAGCACCAGCCCCAGCCAGGAATTGCCCAGCCCCAGCCACTGCACCACTATCACGTACAGCGGTATCAGCATCAGCACCGCCGGGAACATCTGCGAGATCAGGAACAGCATCAGGCCGCGCTCGCGGCCGGGGAACCTGAAGCGGGAGAAGGCGTAGGCGGCGGTGCAGGACAGGGACAGGCCCACGATGGTGGTGCTGAGCGCGACCACCAGGCTGTTGACCAGCCAGCGCATAAACGGCTGCTCGGTGAGCACCGCGCGGAAGTTGTCCAGCGACCACTGCTGCGGCAGCGGCACCAGCGCTGCCAGTTGCCCCCAGAAGCCGGCATCCGGGGGATCCACCACCAGCTGCAGCGACTGCTGGCCGGAGAAGGCCAGGCTGACCACCCATAGCAGCGGGTAGATCACCACCGCGCTGGCAAACAGCAGCAACGCAAAGCGCCAGGAACAAATGTCTTTCAGTATCCTCTTCATCGCACCGCCTCCAGGGTCCTGGAGATACGCGTCTGCCACAGCGCGTAGCAGAACAGCAGCGCCAGTATCACCATCGAGTAGGCGGCGGCGTAGGCGTACTGGTATTTCTCGAAGCCGATGCGGAAGGCCCTGGTGATCAGGATATCGTTGGCCCCCGCCGGCGCGCCGTCGCTGACCAGGTAGATGACATTGAACATATTGAAGGTCCAGACCACCGACAGAATCATGGCCGGGACCAGCACCGGTTTCAGCAGCGGCAGGGTGATGGATCTGAACCGGAACCAGCGCCCGGCCCCCTCCACCTTCGCCGCCTCGTAGAGTTCGCGCGGAATCGCCTGCAGGCCGCCGATGATCACCACCATCATGAACGGGATACTGAGCCAGACATTGGTGACCAGGCCGGTAAAGAAGCTGGCCCCCACCGAGTCGAACCAGGCCACAGGCGCAAAGCCGAAGATCTGCAGCGCCTGGTTGATGACCCCGAACTGCGGGTGGAACATGCCCTTCCACACCAGCGCGGTGATGTAGTTGGGAATCGCCCAGGGCAGTATCAGCAGCACGCGGAAAATCCCCCCGCCGAATACCGGCCTGTTCAGGGCCAGCGCCAGCAGCAGTGCCAGGCCCACGGACAGAAGTACGTTGCTGGCGGTCCAGCAGATGGTGACCAAGAGGGTCCAGTAGAAGTTATCGAAGTTGATACTGCGCTCGGCACCTTCGCCGTACCAGAGGTTCCAGTCGCCGAGGATGCCGATGTAGTTGTCCAGCCCCAGCCAGCGGGAGGCGAAGGGCGTGTTCTCGTTCAGCAGCGAAGTGTCGGTAAAAGAGAGCAGCAGGCCGTAGAGGAGCGGGAAGAATACCAGCAGTGTCATGCCCGCTAACGCGGGCATGACATAAATGTAGGCGGTCCTGTGCCGACGCCAGCCTGCAAGGATTCTGCCCCGCACACGGACCAGCCACAGGCCGAGGGCCATCAGCAGTGCCACAAAAAATGCCCACAGCCAGGCGGAAGCCTCCGCGGCCTGCCCTTCTTTATGTTGTGCGGAGCGCAACACGGCTATATCCCGCTGCAGCTGGCGCTGCAGCCGCTGCATTTCCGCGGCCGGTTGCGCCGCGCCTTTCACCACCTTTTTCAGCACATTTTCCAGCGGCGCCCACAGCAGGGTCATTTCCGGCAGGTTCGGGATCGGCACGGCGGTATTCAGTTGGCGGCGAAAGGCCATGGCGGTCTTATTGGCGGCCACCCGCGGGTGATCGAAGGCGGCCAGGTTGGCCGGCAGCTGGCCGCCGGCCATGGCCATTGTCTCGGCGGATTGCCGGGATGTCAGGAAGTCCATCAGTTCATAGGCGGCGGCCTGGCGTTTCGACCAGGGCGACAGGAAGAGCCCCTCCACCGCCACCCAGGGTGCCAGGGGCCTGCCGCTGGCGCTGTTCAGCGGCAGGGTTGCCACGCCGTAGTCGATATGCGGCGCTATCTCGCCCAGCATCCAAGGGCCGCTGATCACCATGGCCGCGCGGCCCTGGTTGAACAGATTGGTGACCAGCGTGCTGTTGGGTTCCTCCGGCAGCACCGCGTCCTTCCTGGCCCAGTCCGCCAACTGTTGCAGCGAGCGGATATTGGCATCGCTGTCCAGCGCCAGGCGGTTACTTTCGTCAAATGGACCGGGGCCGAAGGCGTTCATCAGCGCGCCGTGGAAGAAGGGCTCGGTATAGCTGTAGGCGAGGCCGAAGCGGCCCCGTTTCCTGTCGGTGTGGGCGCGGGCCAGCGCGATCATCTCGTCGCTGCTGACAGGGGGATTCTTTATCCACGCGCGATTGTAGATCAGCGCGGTGCTCTTGAAATTGAACGGCAGGCCGTAGAGCTGGCCCCGATAGCGCATGGCGTCGAGCAGGTTGTCCGGGAAGCGCTGCAATACCTGCGGCCGCACGAATGCGTCGATGGGGGCAATGGTGTGGCCGGCGCTGGCCCAGCCGCCAATGCGGTCGTGGGCGAAGATAAACAGGTCCGGGCCCTGGCCCCGGGGCAGGGACGCGGAGAGCTTGTCGGCGTAGCCGCCGAAGGGCACTGCCAGCGCCTTGACCCGCACATCCGCCTGGCTGCGGTTGTAGTCGCCCAGCAGCTGCTCCAGCGCCTGGCGCTCGGCGCCGCGGTAGCCGTGCCAGAGCAGCAGCTCCTCCCGGGCGAAGGATTTGGACACGCACAGGCACAGCAGCAGGAAAAGCGCACCTTGTAGGAGCGGCGGGGCGGCCATCCGCCCATGGCCGCGATCAGCGCCGCGGCGAATATAGAGAGACAATCGCGGCCATGGGCCGCTCCTACAGGGGGAGATTCTTAACACAATTCTGCCACCGCGACGGGGCGGGTTTCGCGAATGCGCTGCCGACTCCGGGCATCGAACAGGTAAATGGCATCGGGATCGAAGGCCAGCTCCAGGGATTCGCCCGGAGTGAGCATTTGCAAACCCGGCAAGCGCGCAATCATCCGTTCACTGCCCCGCCCCAGATGCACCAGCATCTCCGCGCCCAGGGTCTCGACCATCTCGATCGCGGCGCGGATACGCGGCCAGTGCACCGGCGCGGCGGCGGCGTGGCAGAGCTTCTCCGGGCGAATGCCGAGCAGCAGTTCGTCCGACAGGCCCTCGAGGCCGTCGCGTTGCAGATCGATCAGGGCGTTTTTCAGGCCAGTGCCGCAATTCTGCACCGACACTATGTTCATCGGCGGCGAGCCCATAAAGCCCGCCACGAACACATTGTCCGGATCGCCGTAGAGTTCCATCGGCGTGCCCACCTGCATCAGCTCACCGCCGTTCAGAATCGCGATGCGCGACCCCAGGGTCATGGCCTCCACCTGGTCGTGGGTCACGTAGACGGAGGTGGTGGCGAAGTCCCGGTGCAGGTGACTGAGGTTGCCACGCATCTGCACCCGCAGCTCCGCGTCCAGGTTGGAAAGGGGTTCGTCGAACAGGAACACCTGCGGGTCCCGCACTATCGCCCTGCCCAGGGCCACCCGCTGGCACTGGCCGCCGGACAGCTGGCCCGGCCTGCGCGCCAGCAGTTCGCCGAGGCCGAGACTCTCTGCGACCTGCTCCACCCTGGTCCTGATCAGGGCCTGCGGCTGTTTGCGCACCCGCAGGCCGAAGGCCATGTTCTCGAACACGGTCATATGGGGGTAGAGGGCGTAGCTCTGGAACACCATGGCCACGTCGCGGTCTTTCGGCGGCAGGTCATTGACCTGGCGGTCGCCGATCCACAGCTCCCCGGAGGTGACCGATTCCAGTCCGGCGATCATGCGCAGGGTGGTGGACTTGCCGCAGCCGGACGGCCCCACCAGCACCATAAACTCGCCGTCGCGGATCTGCAGGTCCAGCCCGGGAACGGTGGCAGTGTCGTCCCCGTAGCGTTTCACCACCCGCTTGAATTCAATGCTGGCCACGGCGGTTACCTTCGTCAGCGGGCGGTGTTCTAGGGCTGGCTTCTCTCATCGGCGCACAAGGAGGCAATCCTGACGTAAAGAATTGAACAATAATTGATCAACCTCAAAAGATCAATTAGGGGCCAAGCCGTCGAGCCCCGGCAGGGATTTGTTCAGGGGTGCCCTAGCGTTAGAATCCACTGACGATAATGACAATCAAGGAAAACAGCCGTGAAAAAAGTATTCCTGCCTTTCGCCCTGCCCCTCGCCATGGGCGCAACGCTGCTGGGCGCCACCCCGGCCACAGCCGCCGATCCGGACCAGTTGCTGAAGAACACCCAGGCCAAGGTGATCGAGTGGCGCCGCCATATCCACCAGCACCCGGAGCTGGGCAACCGCGAGTTCGAAACGGCCAAATATGTCGAGAAGCACCTGAAGTCCTTGGGGCTCGAGGTGGAGACTGGCGTGGCCCACACCGGCGTCGTCGGCCTGCTGAAGGGCGGCAAGCCGGGGCCGACGGTGGCGCTGCGCGCGGATATGGATGCGCTGCCGGTCACCGAGCAGGTGGACCTGCCCTTCGCCTCCAGGGTGAAGACCGAATACAACGGCGAGGAAGTGGGCGTGATGCACGCCTGCGGCCACGACACCCATGTGGCCATGCTGATGGGCGCGGCGCAAGTGCTCGCCGGCATGCGCGATGAGCTGGCCGGCAATGTGCTGTTTATCTTCCAGCCCGCCGAGGAGGGCGCCCCGGACGGCGAGGAGGGCGGCGCCGAGCTGATGTTGAAAGAGGGGCTGTTCAAGAAATACAAGCCGGACGTGGCCTTCGGCCAGCACGTGACCTCCAGCCTGCCGGTGGGCGTGATCGGCTACCGCTCCGGCCCGCTGATGGCGAGCTCCGACGAGTTCCGCATCACCGTCGAGGGCCGCCAGACCCACGGCTCGCGCCCCTGGGGCGGCGTTGACCCGATCACCGCCGCGGCGCAGATAGTGATGGGCACCCAGACCATCGTCAGCCGCCAGATCGACATCACCAAGGAGCCGGCGGTGGTGTCCTTCGGCAAGATAGACGGTGGCGTGCGCAACAATATCATTCCGGACAGCGTCTTCCTGAACGGGACAATACGCAATTTCGATATGGACAATCGCCGGCAGATTTTCGAGAAGCTGAAAACCACCGCGGAACTGATCGCCGAAAGCAGCGGTGCCGAGGCCAAGGTGCAGATACTCGAAGGCTACCCGGTGACGGTCAACAACCCGGCACTGACCGAAGAAGTGCTGCCGGTGCTCAAGGCCGCCGCCGGCGACAAGCGCGTGATAGAGGTGCCGAAGATCACCGGCGCCGAGGACTTCTCCTACTTCGCCCAGGAGGTTCCCGGTTTCTACTACTTCCTCGGCGTGACCCCGGCGGGCACAGACCCGGCCACCGCCGCCAGCAACCACTCGCCGCGCTTCTACGTGGACGAGAGCGCGCTGAAGGTGGGCACCGAGGCGATTACCCAGCTGGCACTGGACTATATGGCCAATTACCAGAGGCAGTAACCACTACCGCTCCTGCATAACTGCCGGCACTCTGCGTTGGGGTTCGTTGTACTCACCCCAACCTACGCCTTAAGTGCCGTAGCGTGGGTAAACGCAACGCATCCGCCTTTCCCACAAGCGGGCCGCAGGCGCGCACAGCTCTTTCCCTCAGGGAAACAACCCCCGCATCAGCTCCGCCTGCCTGACCCGGCTGAGCGCCTCGATGTGCGCGGCAGTGCGCAGGTCGGTGCCCTCCTTTTCCGCCCGGGCCAGGGTGCGGCGGAAGGCGTCGGTCATGATTTCGTGGAGCCGGTCGTTGACCTCCTCCAGCGTCCACATGAAGTTCTGCATGCCCTGCACCCACTCGAAGTAGGAGACGGTGACACCACCCGCGTTGGCGAGGATATCCGGCAGCACGAAGATGTCCTTTTCGCGCAGTACCTCGTCGGCTTCCAGGCTGGTGGGGCCGTTGGCGCCCTCGGCGAGTATCTTGCAATCGATGCGCTGTGCGTTGTCGCTGGTGACTTGGTTCTCCAGGGCCGCCAGCACCAGGATGTCGCAGGGCAGTTCCAGCAGTTGGCTGTTGGTGATCTGCTCGCCACCGGGGTAACCCTTCAGAAAGCGGTGACTGGCGATGTAGGTGGCCAGCTTGTCGATGTCGAGCCCTATCGGACTGTGCACTGCGGCGCTCACATCGCTGACGGCGATCACGCGCACACCGCTTTCCCGCAGGAAGCGGGCGGCGTGGGCGCCGACGTTGCCAAACCCCTGGACCGCCGCGGTGCACCGCCTGAGATCGAGCCCCAGGTGGCGGGCGGCTTCGGCGATGCAATACACCAGGCCGCGCCCGGTGGCTTCGGTGCGCCCCTGGGAGCCGCCGAGCACCACCGGTTTACCAGTGACCACCGCAGGCACGGTGTAGCCGACGCGCTGGCTGTAGGTGTCCATGATCCAGGCCATCACCTGTTCGTTGGTGCCCATGTCGGGGGCCGGGATGTCCATGGCCGGACCGATCATGTCGATAAACGAGAGGGTGTAGCGCCGCGTCAGGCGCTGCAACTCGGTGCGCGACAGGTCCAGCGGGTCGATGCGGATGCCGCCCTTGGCGCCGCCGAAGGGCAGGCGCATCAGGGCGCACTTCCAGGTCATCCACATCGCCAGCGCCGCCACCTCGCCCAAATCCACCGACTGGTGGTAGCGGATGCCTCCCTTGGTGGGTCCCATGGCCAGCACGTGCTGCACCCGGTAGCCGAACACGGTTTCCACCTGGCCGCGCTCGTCGCGCCGGAAGGACAGGGCCGCCACCTGGGCCCGCTCGGGAAACAGCAGTCGCTGGCGCACATTGTCATCGAGCTCGACAAGGTAGGCGGCCTTGAGGAACTGCTGCTGCGCGAGGTGGAACAGGCCGGAGGCCCACTCCGCGCTGCGGGCCCGCATCCGCTCCACGGCGTAGCGGATAGAGCGCACCAGGCTGACCTGCCCGATGCGGTCCTTGATCAGGTAATCCTGGGCGCCGCCCTCCACCGCCCTCGAGGCGAGGGCGACGTCGTCGTGCCCCGTCTGGATGACGATGGCGGTGTCCGGTGCCCGGCTGCGCAGGCGGAAGAAGGTTTCGTGGGCCTCGCTGTCCGGCAGCAGGAGGTCGAGCAGCACCACGTCGAACACCTGCCGCTCCAGGCTATCGAATGCGGCCGACAGGCGGCCGACGCTGGTGACGTCGAAAGTGGGATATTGGCTGCCGGCGAGCAGCTTTTCGATAAGGCGCTGGTAAACCGGGTTGTCTTCCACCAGCAGTACCTTGAGAGGGCGTGTGTTCAAGATTCGTTCCTCCCGTGTCGGGCGCGGCCGGCTGTCGCGGGGTCAGTTGGCCGGGGGCGTATCGTTTTGCAGGTGATTCCTGAGCTCGCTGCACAGGCGGCCGACTTCCTCTTCCAGTTCGGCCAGGGCCCGATCCGCGCCCCCGAAGTCGGCGGCGCGGCCCAGGGTTTCCAGATGCAGTGCGGCGGCAGTGGCGGGGCCGGCGTGAAACACGCGAACAGCACCCTTCAGGCTGTGAGCGGCGCGGCGCAGTTCGGCAGCGTCGCGTCGCGCCACGGCGCTGCGGACGGCAGCCGTCATGGCGTCGACTTCGGCGAGGAAGACCTCCGCCAGGTCGCGCAGTATCTCCTCGTCGCCGTCCAGATCGGCCAGCGCTTTTTGCCATCCAGAGGCGTTCATCGGGCACTCCCGTTTCGCGGCGGCCTCCCCGGCCCGGGCCCCTCGGCGGCGCCGGGTATCACCCTGGCGATTTCCTCCTCCAGCACCCGGATCCGCAGCGGCTTGGCGACGTAGCCGTCCATGCCCGCCGCCAGGCAGCGCTCCCGGTCTCCCGCCAGGGCGTGGGCGGTCATGGCGATGATCGGAATATGGCGGTCCGTACCCCGCTCCCTTGCGCGGATCTCGCGGCTGGCGCTCAACCCATCCATTTCGGGCATCTCCACGTCCATCAGTATCAGGTCGAAGCCACCGGATTCCCAGGCGACCACGGCCTGCCGGCCGTCGTCCGCCAGGGTCACCCGGTGACCCCGCTTGGCGAGGCTCTTGCTGGCGACGGCCTGGTTGACCTTGTTGTCCTCGGCCACCAGGATGCGCAGCGGCCGGAGTCCGGCGGCTTCCGCGCCCGCCGGAGCCGCTTCGGGCTCCTCCCGGCCCGCCAGCCCCATGACCTCGATGATGGCATTCAGCAGGGCGGACTGGCGCACCGGCTTGGTGAGCCAGGCCGCTATCCTCCCGCCGGCGTCCAGGTCGCGGCTGCCGCTGGTGTCGGCGGAGGACAGCAGGATGATCCCCGGCGGGTGGGGCAGTTCGAGCTCGCCGATACGGCGCGCCAGCTCGATACCGTCCATTTCCGGCATCCGCAGATCGGTGATCACCAGTGCGATACTTTGGCCGGGCCGCTGCAGTACCGCCAGGGCTTCTGCGCCGCCGGCCACCGCCGTGGGCGCCATGTGCCAGCTGTGCAGCATCTCCTCGAGGATGGTGCGGTTGGTCTGGTTGTCGTCGACCACCAGCACCCGCAGGCCGTGGAGCCTGGCCGGTCCCCGTTCGAAGCCGCTGTCTGCGCGCTCCGCTGCCAGCGGGAATGGCAGGCTGAAACGGAAGGTGGCACCCCTGCCCTCCTCGCTTTCCACAGTGATCTCACCGCCCATCAGTTGGACGAGATGGGCCGCTATGCTGAGGCCGAGACCGCTGCCGCCGTAGCGCCGTGAGACACCGACGCCGGCCTGCTCGAAGACTTCGAAGATGGATTTCTGGAACTCCCGGGAGATGCCCGGCCCGGTGTCGCGCACGGTAAAGCACAGGCGCACCCCCGCGCTGTCCCGGGATTCGACGGCAATGTCCACGACCACCTCGCCCTTCTCGGTGAATTTGATGGCATTGCCCACCAGGTTCAGCAACACCTGCCGCAGCCGCCCAGGATCACCCAGCAGCCGGTCCGGCACTGTGGGCGGTATGTGGTAGGCTAGTTCCAGGTCCTTGTTGGCGGCCTTCACCGCCAGGGTTTGCAGCATGTCCACCAGGGTGTCGCGCAGCGCGAAGGGGGTGGACTCCAGTTCGATCTTGCCTGCTTCGATCCTGGAGAAATCCAGGATGTCGTCGATGAGCCGTAGCAGGGAGTCCGCCGACTGGTCGATGACCCGCAGGTACTCGCGCTGATGGGGCGCCAGCCTGGTGTCCATCAGCAGCTCGGTCATGCCGATTATGCCGTTCATGGGGGTGCGGATTTCATGGCTCATGTTGGCAAGGAACTGGCTCTTGGCCCGGGTCGCCGCCTCCGCCTGCTCCTTGGCGCTCCTCAGGTCCTCTCCCAGCTCAACCAGTTCGGCGGTTTGCCGTTCGAGGTGCTGATTGGCAGACAGGAGGTCGGCCGTGCGTTCTTCAACGAGGCGTTCCTCCCGGCTGGCCTGTCGCGCCAGCAACATCAGGTAGGCGACGATCAGGGAAGTTGCGAACAAGCCTGCGACAATGACGATATTGGCACCCTGTATCCCGCGGGTAGTGATGGGTTCCAGCGCATTGACCTCGACCCGCCAGGGGTGTCCCGCAACGGTCAACTGACGGGCATAGCCGGGCAATCCCCGGCGGTTTTTTTGGACGGCTTCGTCGGGGACATACCTGTACGCCGGGACCGGCGGGGAGACGCTGGCGTCCAGGAGGGCGGTCTCGACCTGCCAGGCAGGGAGGTGGACCAGTGCCCGCTCGACAATCTCGTCGAGGCGCACAATGGCAGCGACGAACCCGGTCAGGTCCCGCCGCCGTTCGCCGACTGAACCCGGGACGGAACGGCCCTCGTAAACGGCAAGGACGGCCAGGATGCGCGGTGCCGACGTGTCTTCCAGGCCGGGCAGGGCGAACGGGGGGGTGGTAGCGGGCCTGCCGGTATCACGGGCCCGGACCATGGCCTGGCGAACCGGCGGCAGGGATGCCAGGTCCAGTCCGAACAATCCCCTGAGTCCCGGCTGTGCGGCTTCCAGGAAGAATACCGGAAAGTGGGCCTGAAGCCCGTTTGGCGGAGTGCCCTTGTCCGCGGGGCGGGCCTGCCAGATCCGGTATTGATCATGCAGTTCCCGCCGGCCGATCGCTTCGTGGGCTGCCCGCTCGCCCGCCGCGGTTCTGGGGGCCCAAAACACCGCCTCCAGGCTGGGATAGGAATCCAGGATGGGGGCGGCGAAACCGGTGAATTCGTGCCGTTCGACCAGCTCCGATGCCTCGTAGAAAGCCCCGAAGAACTCGAGCAGGGTGATATGGGTTTCGAAACTGCGGCCGACGTCGTCGATGAGCAGCTCACCGGACAGCTCGAACTGGATCCGCGCACTGGTTTGCTCACTGGTGTAGAGCCAGTGCCAGACCCCGAAGGTAAGCAGCAGGAAGAGCAGCCCCACGCCCAGCACGGCCCACTCCCTCGGGCGCAGGCCGAGCACCGCCGAGTGGCCTCGCCTGTTCTTTGGCGCGGGGGGGCTTCGATCATCGCCGGCATCGACCATGGAGGGCCTCGCACAGGGCGTCGCTTCCTTATCACTAAGCGCGACAAGGGGCACATAAACTATTAACGAGGATAGTTTATTTTCTCAGTGTGCCTGCCGGCGGGGCTGTAGGGGCGAACACAAGGTTCGCTCCTACAGAACAGCTTTCTCGTCATTCCGGCGCAGGCCGGAACCCCAGGTGCCCCGAACTGGATACCGGGACCAGATCAAGTCCGGCACAGGCTCTTCGCCGGTATGACGAGTCAATGAGAGATGGGTTCTCAGGCAGTTTCGGTGCTACGCGCCGGGCGCCGGCGGCGGCGCGGCCGTTGGCTGTCACCGCGGGTTGCCTGGGCGCCGCGATTCTGCCCGCGCCCCTGGCCGTTGCCGCGGCTACCGTTACCACGCCCCTGACCACCAGAGCTGCGTTTCTGCCCGCCTCCGCGTACCGGGTTGCCCGACTCCGGCAGCGCATGGCTCGGCTCGAAGCCCTCAATCTCCTCCCGCGGCACCGCTTTCTTGATCAGCCGCTCGATATCCCGCAGCTGCGTGAACTCGTCCGCGCTCACCAGGGACACCGCCTGGCCCTGGCTGCCCGCGCGGCCGGTGCGGCCGATGCGGTGCACATAGTCCTCGGGCACATTGGGGAGGTCGAAGTTGACCACCTGGGGCAGCTGGTCGATATCGATACCGCGGGCGGCGATATCCGTCGCCACCAGTATCTGCACCTTGCCGTTCTTGAAATCCGCCAATGCCTTTGTGCGCGCATTCTGGCTCTTGTTGCCGTGAATCGCGGCAGCGCGGATATTGTCCGCCTCCAGCTGCTTCACCAGCTTGTTGGCGCCGTGCTTGGTGCGGCTGAACACCAGCGCCTGGTGCCAGTTGTTCTCGCGGATCAGGTGGCTGAGCAGCTTCTGCTTGCGCGCCTTGTCCACCGGGTGCAACTTCTGCCGCACCGTCTCGGTCGTCGTGTTGCGCGGGCTTACGTCTATCTCTACCGGATCGTTGACCAGGCCCTTGGCCAACTGGCGAATCTCCGCGGAGAAAGTCGCGGAGAACAGCAGATTCTGGCGCTTTGCCGGCAGAACTTTAAGGATGCGCTTGATATCGTGGATAAAGCCCATGTCCAGCATGCGGTCGGCCTCATCCAGCACCAGCGCTTCCAGTTTGTCGAAGCGGATGGCGCGTTGGTTGTACAGGTCCAGCAGGCGGCCCGGGGTGGCCACGAGAATGTCCGCGCCGCCGCGCAGGCGCATCATCTGCGGATTGATCTTCACTCCGCCGAAGACCACTGCGTGGCGCAGCGGCAGGTACTTGCCGTAGCCCTGCACATTGTCGAACACCTGCGCCGCCAGTTCGCGGGTCGGCGTCAGCACCAGGGCGCGCACCTGGTTGTTGCGCGCCGGCTCGCCCTTGGACAAACGGTGCAGCAGCGGCAGGGTAAAGCCGGCGGTCTTGCCGGTGCCGGTCTGCGCCGCGGCCATGATATCGCCGCCCTTCATTACCGCGGGGATGGCCTGTGCCTGGATGGGGGTGGGTTTCGTATAGCCCTGCTCGGTTACGGCGCGGGCAATTTCCTGGGCCAGGCCCAGATCTTCAAACAACATAGAAAAACCTCGAGTTGCGCTTCCGGCGCAATCAAAAACAGTTCCGCCCGCTTGCGGGCGCGAAGAAAAATTCGGAGTTTGCGAATCCCTGGTCAGGATTCGCGCCGCCGTCTGATAGCCAGTGCCATTTATGGGGCAAGACCGGCATGGTGCGGCATTCAGTAGAGGGTTCCGGGAAGAATTTGGGAAAAAATTCCGGGGGGTGCCGACGGCTCGCCGGCCTACAGATGACGCAGCTGATCTCGAATCAGCGCCGGCACTATAACATAGAGTTCCCGACTGTATAGTTTTATTTTCCGCAGATGCCCTGGCGTTCTAGCGCGATACCCGGTTAAACCGTTTTCTTCAATACCCCCGCAACCGTTGGGGCTCCCTGGCCACGACCATAAGATTGAGTCACGACCACAATAAGTGGCCGCGGGCTCTGTGGAATTAAAATTTCTGTTGAGAAACTCTTAGCAAGCAAACTGCAACGACAGTCGGGAGGTAGATAAGATGTCTACCCAAGAATACGGATCGCAGCGGAGCGGCGGCCGGTCTACGTCCATTAGCGCCCAATGCAAAGCGGGAGGGAATCCGCAACGCGCTTCGTAACAGCGGCGCACCTTGTAAAGAGGCGCGCCGTTATTCTGTTCCAGCCCGCGCTTGCGCCTAAACTGTCCGTGCACAGAACGCTAGGTGAACAAGCATGGACAAGACGATTCCCGCCAAGCTCCCTCTATATATCAACGGCGACCGGGTGCAGTCCCAGAGCCACGAGTGGCTAGACGTGACCAACCCCGCCACCGGCGAGGTGCTGACCCGGGCGCCCTACACCACCGGGGACGAACTGCAGCGGGCGGTGGATGCCGCCAGGGACGCCTTCCAGAGCTGGCGCAAGACACCGGTACCGGCGCGGGCGCGGCTGATGCTCAGGTACCAGGAACTGCTCAAGCAGCGCCAGGAGGAACTGGCGGAAATCCTCTGCGAGGAAACCGGCAAGACCTTCGAGGACGCCAAGGGCGATATCTGGCGCGGCATCGAAGTGGTGGAACAGGCGGCCAATATCGCCGCGCTGATGATGGGGGAGACGGTGGAGAATGTGGCATCGAGCATCGACTGCTACTCCTACACCCAGCCCCTGGGCGTCTGCGCCGGCATCACCCCGTTCAACTTCCCGGCCATGATCCCGCTGTGGATGTTCCCCATGGCCATTGCCTGCGGCAACACCTTCGTGCTGAAGCCGTCGGAACAGGACCCGATCACGCCGTGCAAACTGGCGGAGCTGTTCGAGGAGGCGGGCGCGCCCAGAGGCCTGCTGCAGGTGGTGCACGGCGGCGGGGAGCAGGTGGACTTCCTGCTCAAGCACCCGGATATCAAGGCCATCTCCTTTGTCGGCTCGGTGCCGGTGGGCCAGCATATATACCGCACCGGCACCGAACACCTGAAGCGGGTGCAGGCCTTCGCCGGCGCCAAGAACCATATGGTGGTGATGCCGGATGCGAACAAGCAGGCGGTGCTGAACAATATCGTCGGCTCCTCGGTGGGCGCCGCCGGCCAGCGCTGTATGGCGATTTCCGTCGTCGTGCTGGTGGGCGAGGCGCAGCAGTGGATTGCGGAAATCCGCGACACCATGGCCAGGGTCAGGCCCGGCCCCTGGAAGGATCCCAAGGCGGACTTCGGCCCGCTGATCTCGCCCGCGGCGCAGGAGCGGGTGAAGCGCTATATCGCCAAGGGCAAGGAGGAGGGTGCAAAGCTCCTGCTGGACGGCTCAGACGTCGAGGTGGAGGGCTATCCGCACGGCAACTGGGTCGGGCCCACCCTGTTCGCCGATGTCACTCCGGAGATGTCCATCTACAAGGACGAGATCTTCGGCCCGGTACTCTGCCTGGTGAACGCCGACAGCCTCGAGGATGCCATACAGCTGATCAACGACTGCCCCTACGGCAACGGCACCTCCATCTTCACCGCCAGCGGCGCCGCCGCGCGCAAATACCAGCACGACATTCTGGTGGGCCAGGTGGGTATCAATGTGCCGATCCCGGTGCCGCTGCCGTTTTTCAGCTTCACCGGCTGGCGCGCCTCCTTCTACGGCGACCAGCACGCCTACGGCAAACAGGCGGTGCGCTTCTATACGGAAACCAAGACGGTGACCGCGCGCTGGTTCGATACGGATATAGAGCACGCGGAGCATCCGAATATGACCATTCACCTGAAATGAACGGTACTCGGTACTCGGTACTCGGTACTCGGTACTCGGTACTCGGTACTCGCCAAAATTGTAGGATGGGCAAAGCGCAGCGTCTCCATCGGCCATGGTTTGATGGGCACGCTGCGCTTTGCCCATCCTACAGGACTATGTGTAGGAGCCTGCCTGCAGGCGAAAGAGAACAGAGCTCCGTAGCCATTCGCCTGGCAGATTTTTGCTCCTGCAAAATCTGCATTTCCGCTGGGCGGCACCCCGCCATCCATGGCGGTCACAGGAAGGCCCCTACGGCACGGAACTTCGAATGCGGGAAAGGATATGAACAAGTCAGTGGCCTTTTTCGGCCTCGGCCATATGGGCGGGCCCATGTCCGCCAACCTGATCAAGGCGGGATTCGATGTGGCAGGATTCGATCCGGTGACAGAGTTACTGGATCTGGCCTCCAGTCATGGCGTGAAAAAATCGGCCTCACCGCTGGAAACCATTGCCGGCGCCGACTTTGTACTGAGCATGCTGCCGAACGGCGAGGATGTGGAGGCGCTCTATATCGACGGCGAAAAGCTGCTGGACCATATCGACAGGAAGACGCTGGTCATCGACTGCTCCACCGTCGCCGCATCCAGTTCCAGGCGCCTGATCACCGAAGCGCACAAGCGCGGCCTGCGCGCAATAGAGGCACCGGTTTCCGGTGGCGTGGCCGGCGCCGTCGCCGGCACCCTGAGTTTTATGTGCGGCGGCGAGGCTGCCGATGTGGAAGTCGCACGCGAAGTGCTGCAGCATATGGGCAGCAACGTCTTTTACGCCGGCCCCGCCGGCGCCGGACAGACCGCGAAGATGTGCAACAACATGCTGCTCGCAATCCATATGATAGGCACCGCCGAGGCGTTGCAGCTGGGCGTCGACAACGGCCTGGACCCGAAGGTTCTGTCGGAGATCATGCTGAAAAGCTCCGGCGCCAACTGGTCGCTGGAGAAATACAATCCCTACCCGGGGGTGATGGACAATGTGCCGGCCAGCAACAACTACGAGGGCGGGTTTATGGTGAAGCTGATGTGCAAGGATCTGGGACTGGCCCAACAGGCGGCTACAAACAGCAAATCCTACACACCGCTGGGCTCATTGGCTCGCAACCTCTACGGGCTGCACTTACTGGCGGGCAATGAAGAGCTGGACTTTTCCAGCATTCAGAGATTGATTGGCGGATGAGTCCCGTCTATCCGCCGGATTATCCTCCTGTTGAAGTTGGCCTTACAGATATGGCGTCAACAACAGCTTATAGCCGGAGAAGCGGACTTCTGCCGTCTCTTGGTGCCTGGTCAGGACTGCCGGCGAGGCCAGCAACACTTCATTGCCACCGGAAAGATCATAGAGATGCGTGGATATCCTGACACCAGCAACGCCTTCGTCGACTGCTTTCAGCACGACTTTCAACCTGCCGGAGACGACCATTTCGCTTTCCCGGTTCTCTTCGTTCAAAAGCTGCACATCCGCCAAACCTTCTCCCTGGGAGGATACAGTCAGTCCGACCATGATCGGCTTTGCCGTAGCGGGCATTAACAGCAGAGCATTGAAAGCCAGAACTACGACAGCGAAAGCTCCCGCAACTGTTCGCTTGACCGGCCACTTGGCTTTTTCCCTTCCGCGCAGGGCTTCAACATCTACTTCGAAGACTGCCGCCAGTGATTTGGCCGACTCCAGAGAGGCATTGCCGTCCTTTTCGATTCTCTGAATGGTCCTGAGACTCAGGCCCGCCGCATCCGCGAGCTGCCCCTGGCTCCACGCGCGCTTGGATCTTTGAGCTTTGATCAGCTCTCTGTCTACCTTCATTTCCACTGTGCAGCCTCCACTCAAGTTTGCCGAACAAATTTGAAGGGAAACCGTCCATTTTCATACGTCAGCAATACGCCATAGCTGCGTCAGCCATGTGTCAATGGTCAAAAATCATGAATGTCATTATAAAAAATGGCCGATCCCTTGCGGCCGGTTGAACCAGTCGCTAGCCAAATAAAAAACGGACCTCAAGGGTCCGCATTCGTCATTCAATTCAGCTCACTTCCGCAAGGTTGCCCTTGCTCTCCAGCCACTGCTTGCGATCCCCCGCACGCTTCTTCGCCAGCAGCATATCCAGCAACTGGTTGCTGTCATCCCCGGCATCAATGTACAGCTGCACCAACCGGCGAGTATCCGGATCCATGGTGGTCTCGCGCAGCTGCAGCGGGTTCATTTCCCCCAGGCCCTTGAAGCGGGTGACCTGGATCTTGCCCTTTTTGTTCTCCGCGGCGATGCGGTCGAGGATGCCCTGCTTTTCCGCTTCGTCCAGCGCGTAGTAGACGTCCTTGCCGATATCGATGCGGAACAGCGGCGGCATGGCGACATAGACATGGCCGTTGGTGACCAGGGGGCGGAAGTGGCGCAGGAAGAGGGCGCACAGCAGGGTGGCGATGTGCAGGCCGTCGGAGTCGGCATCGGCGAGGATGCAGATCTTGTTGTAGCGCAGGCCCTCCAGGTTGTCGCTGCCCGGATCAACGCCCAAGGCCACGGCGATGTCGTGCACCTCCTGGCTGGCGAGGATTTCGGCGGAATCCACCTCCCAGGTGTTCAGGATCTTGCCGCGCAGCGGCATGATCGCCTGGAATTCGCGGTCGCGGGCCTGCTTGGCGGAACCTCCGGCGGAGTCGCCCTCCACCAGGAAAAGTTCACTTCTAGCCGTGTCGCCGCTGGCGCAGTCCGCCAGCTTGCCCGGCAGGGCCGGGCCCTGGGTGACTTTCTTGCGCGCGACTTTTTTGGCCGAGCGCACGCGCTTCTGCGCATTGGTGATGCACAGCTCGGCGAGGCGGTCGCCCTCCTCGGTGTGCTGGTTCAGCCACAGGCTGAAGGCGTCCTTGGCCACACCGGAAATAAATGCCGTCGCCTCGCGGGAGGACAGGCGCTCCTTGGTCTGGCCGGAAAACTGCGGGTCGGCCAGCTTGGCGGACAATACGTAACTGCACTGGCCCCAGATATCCTCGGGCCCCAGCTTGATGCCCCGCGGCAACAGGTTGCGGATCTCGCAGTATTCGCGCATCGCTTCCAGCAGGCCGGCGCGCAGGCCGTTCACATGGGTGCCACCCTGGGCGGTGGGGATCAGGTTTACGTAGGACTCGGCGGTGATCTCGCCGCCCTCCGGCAGCCACTGCACTGCCCAGTCGGCGGCCTCGGTGGAAGCGGCGAAGCTGCCCACGAAGGGTTCTGCTGGCAGTACTTCCCAGCCCTGGTTAGCCCCTGCCAAATAGTCCTTGAGGCCGTCTTCATAGAACCACTGGTCCGATTCGCCGTCCTGCTCGTTGATAAAGGTCACTGTCAGGCCGGGGCAGAGCACCGCCTTGGCCCGCAGCAGGTGGCGCAGGCGCGGCACCGAGAATTTGGCCGAGTCGAAGTATTTCGGGTCCGGCAGGAAGCGCACGCTGGTACCGGTGGTGCGCTTGGGGCAGTCGCCTATCACTTCCAGGTCAGAGGCCTTGTCGCCGTTCTGGAAGCCGATGCGGTGGATTTTTCCATCCCGCTGGATGGTGACTTCCAGCACCCTGGACAGGGCATTCACCACCGACACGCCGACGCCGTGCAGGCCACCGGAGAACTGGTAGTTCTTGTTGGAGAACTTGCCGCCGGCGTGCAGGGTGGACAGGATCACTTCCACCCCGGGGCGGCCCTGCTCCGGGTGGATATCCACCGGCATGCCGCGGCCGTCGTCGCTGACCGACAGCGAGTGGTCCTTGTGCAGCACCACTTCGATTTTCTTCGCGTGGCCGGCGAGGGCCTCGTCGACACTGTTGTCGATCACTTCCTGCGCCAGGTGGTTGGGGCGCGCCGTGTCCGTGTACATGCCGGGGCGCTTGCGCACCGGGTCCAGACCCGTGAGTACCTCGATATCTTCGGCGGAATAATTGGCCATATTCTTATTGACTGCTCGTTAGTAAATTCTGTTTTTTCCTGTAGGAGCGGCCCATGGCCGCGATCGATCTTGCCGAACTCCGATCGCGGCCATGGGCGGATGACCGCCCCGCCGCTCCTACGGGTTAAAAAGAAATTCGACAATCGGCTCGCAGTAGCGCGCGAAGCCCTGGAAACCGTGATCGCCGCCGTCCTCTATGGTCTGGCGCTGGCCGCGGTAGAGATCCTCCGCCTCGCGGCAGTCGAGGGTCTCGTCGCCGCGCTGGGCCAGCAGCCAGTAGCGGCCGCGCAGGGGCTGCCGCAGCTCGGCTTCCAGTCGGCGCATGGTATCAACGTCTGCCGGGGTTAGGCGATATTCCTGGGGTTCACCGCTGTGGGGTTTCAGTGTCTGCCCCAGGTAGTCCGGCATAAAGCGCGCCGGGTGTACCGCCGGATTCACCAGCACTGCGGGCAACTGGTAGCGCTCCGCCAGGTAGCTGGCCCAGAAGCCGCCCATGGAGCTGCCCAGCAGGCCTATGGGGCCGCAGCCTTCGCGCAGGAAGTTATCCACCAGGGTCAGCAGCGACTGTTTGGCGATCTCCGGATAGGGGGATATCTGCGGCGCGCAGTAGACGATGCGCGGATGGTCCGCGGCCAGGCGCTCACGCATCAGCTGGCACTTGAAGGACTGCGGCGAGGACAGGAAGCCGTGCAGGTAGATCAGCAGCGGCCGGTTTTGTTGTTCTGCTTGGGACATGGGCGGGGATTATAGCGCCCTTGGCCTGCGGAGTGGCGAATGGTTTGGCGAGTCGCAGGGGCCTGCGGCCTGCCCCCTCCCCCGGCCCCTCCCCCGCAAGCGGGGGAGGGGCGCTATATTCCCGAGTCCCGAGTCCCGAGTCCCGAGTCCCGAGTCCCGAGTCCCGAGCCCCGAAAATATTAGCGCAAGGACTTGTCCAGGCTGGAGAAGGCGCGGCGCATATCGACTTTCATATCCCCCCAGAAGGTGACGCTGTTGAAGACCTCGACGTTGCCGGTGGCGAAACCGCCGTAGTCACCGCCTATATCGCGCCTGTCGCGGAAGCGCATCACCGCGTTGCCGTCGCGGTCGTAGAGGGTGCCGGCCAGTACGCCGTAGGCACTCTGCTCCGTGTAGACACGCCAAACCCAGGTGGCGGTGGGGTCCAGGGGCGCGGCGAGGGAGAACTTTTCCAGGCTCAACTGCAGCGTGTAATCCGCCTTGGCCGGGTTTGCCACCAGGTGGCTTCCGCGCGGGGCGAGGAATTTTTCGCTGAAGGTCTGCGCCATCAGTTCATCCAGTCTCTGCAGGTCCTTTTGGTCCAGCTCGTAGTCTCGCGCGCGCAGAGTGCCCGGGCCCGTAGTGAAACGCTTTGTATAGTCGATCCGCACCGGCGCCACATAGACGGAGGCACCGCTCAGGTCGAAGGCGAAGGCCGCGGATACCTCGTCCAGCCCGCTCGCGCGGGGCTGCAGGCCATCGGCGGCGGCGCCGCCAACCAGGGCCTGGCCGGTTACCGACGGCTGCTGGGCACAGGCGGCCACCAACAGCAGGGAAAAGAAAGCTAACGGCAGGGAAAACTTACGCATATCTACAACTTCCTGTAACCAGATTGAAATTCCATTGTAAGGCGGGCGGTCAGGAAAGACAGGTTAAAAAAGGGGAAATGCGCCGGGCGGGGGCTTTCCGCCGACCGGCGGCCAAAAAGCAGGTCAGTAACCGCCCGAGGCCAGGTCGACGCTGTATTCGGACACCGTGACCCGCTGCACACCGGTGGTGTAGCTGCCGTCGTCGCTCAGCTCAAACCAGCGGTAGCCGGGCATCTCGTCGTCCACCGAGAAGGGGCCGCTGCCGGGGGTGAACTGCACCGAGGTGGAAGGGGTGGCGTGCAGCCCCAGGCTTCCAAGGCCGGTGCGTTCGAGCTGACTGTCGAACTGCTGGTGCACATGACCCCAGACCAGGGCCTTCACGTTCGCAGACTTCCCGACCATCTGCAGCAGACGCTCGCCACCCTCGCGCAGCATATGGCCGTCGATCCAGTCGCTGCCCACGGGCACTGGCTGGTGGTGCATCAGGATCATCACCGGGTGCTCGTGGCATTCCTGCAGCAGCTGCTGCAGTCGCTGCAGCTGTGCGTCGCTGAGGCCGCCGCAGATCTGGTTCTCCACGCTGGTGTCCAGCAACAGCAGGCGCCAGTTGCCCAGCGCAACCATCTCTGCCGAGCGGCGCGGGGCCAGCTGCTTCATCCGCGCGGCGTCGTCGTGGTTGCCGGGTAGCCAGTACCAGGGGGGAAGTACCGGCTGCATCTTGTGCAGGAAGCGGCGGTAGGCGGCCTCACTGCCGTTGGCAGTGATGTCGCCGGTGATGACCACCAGTTCCGCACCGGCCTGATCGCGGGCGATCGCGCGCAGCACCTCGTCCAGAGTGCGGCCGGTGTCCAGGCCCAGCAACTGGTAATCCGACCGGCCGCCGATATGGGGGTCGGTAAACTGAACCAGGCGATGTACCGGCCCGCTTGACTCTCTGCGCTCGCGACTCACTTGCTCACCTTTCGTTCACATCCGTGTCATTCACATCCCTGTGCGAGCCGGCAATTCTAGAATTGCCGGCCGTCCAGCACCAATTCAAATTCCGCGCGGGCGTTCGCCAGGCAGTGGCCGAGCCATTCACCGAGAAAACGGTTGGCCTGCTGTCGCTCGTCCGCGCGCTGCATGCGCGGGTTGGGGTAGGCATTATCCACTCCATTGCCGCCCACGGGCCCGCGCCCGTCGACCGCGACCACCTCCGCCATACGCGCGTCGTGATAGAGGCGCACCGTAATCTGCGGCGGCGTCATCCAGCGTCGCTCGCCGGCGGGCGCCTCAGCGCTCAGGCACACCTCCGTGGTATACCTGGATCTATCCAGTACGCACAGCTCCAGGGCCCCGTGGGGCATCTGGTAGCGCCAGTGGTCCCTACAGGCCAGTTCCGGCAGCAGCTTGCACAGGCGCAGGTAGTTGGCATCGCAGTCGGCGTGATAGGCCGGCAGATCCACTCGATATACAGGCTTTTGACTGTCTTTTCGCGACAGATCTGCCTCTTGCCCGGCATCTGCCCCGGTTTCGGTCAGTAGGGCCATTATCGACACTCCAATTCTATTGTCGCCGTGATTCAGATCTCAGTTTGCACGCCCCGCGGGCAAATGAACGAAATCTTCGGTGACTGGTTAGCCTAGCAGCCTGTCGGACTTAGGCGTTCGTCGCGAGGGAAAGTCCGGTTCGAGCTATTTTTGCGCAAATCCGAGGCGAATAGCGGGCTATTTAACAAGGAGTTGCGCCAAAAAGAGCCGAATCCGGCTTTTCCGCAGCAGAGCAGCCCTAAGCCCGACAGGCTGCTAAATGCGGTCCCTTGCAAGTTTTTCCCGGTTCAGCTGCAGCCACTGCATGCAGATGACGGTGGCCGCGTTGTCGATCGGGCAGCCGTCAGGTCCGCTCTCCTCCATCGATTCCAGTACCGCCCGCAGCGGAAACACCCGCAGGCGAATATCCTCATTCTCGTGTTCCAGGCCGAAATGGCCCTCGGCATCGCTGAGGTCCACCAGGGCGCAGTAGAGGTGCAGCCGCTCGGAACTGCCGCCGGGGCTGGGCATATAGCTGCGGATAAAGTGCAGCCGCTCCACCTGCAGGCCGGCCTCCTCGTACACCTCGCGCCTGGCGACTTCCTCGAGGGGCTCGCCCTCCTCTACCATACCCGCGACCACCTCCAGGCACCAGGGACCGCCGGGGCGCTCCAGGGCGCCGACACGGAACTGCTCCGTGAGGCCCACCAGGTCATTGACCGGATCGTAGAGCAGCACTCCCACCGCCGGATCGCGCACGAACAGTTCGCGCTCGAATTCCCCGCTCCAGCCGCCGCGGAACAGCCGGTGGCGCAGGCGCAGGCGCAGCATGGTGAAAAACCCCTGAAAAACCGCCTTGCGGGAAATGATATCCACCGCGCCGCGGGTAAACTGGGGGGACAGGTCCGTGTTTCTGTCAGTCGCTTTCATTATCGCATTCCATGAACTGCGGCGGCGGACTATCTCGCCGCCGGGCAGCTGTTATACTTTGCCGCTTGGAAAAAATCTGTGACCAGATGGCCACGCCTTTCCCTTCGCATTTTCCCCTGGAAGTACAGAGATCGCACCCTATGAGAGTGCTCAATATCGCCTACCAGCAGCTGCGCCGCTACGGCAAGACCCGGGTCAGCTGGGCGCAGAAGCTGACCTTCGGCCTGATCAAGAACGACCACTATACCCAGGTTTTCAGCGACCGCGACGTGGCCGCCTTCGAGGCACCGCTGGGTATTCGCGACCTGGGCATGGGCAAGGCCAACCGCCGGCTGCTGGAGACCGTCGAGGCCTTCGAGCCGGACCTGGTGATCGCCGGCCACTGCGACATGATCACCAACGACACACTGAAGGCGATCAGGCAACAGCAGCCCAACTGCGTCATTGCCCACTGTAACAACGACCCCCTGTTCGTGCCCAGCAATGTGGAGCGCATCAAGCACCGCGCCGAGGTGGCCGATGCGATTTTCGTCTCCACCGGCCGGCGCGAACTGAAGATCTTCGAAGGCATCGGTGCAAGGGTCTACCATATGCCGAACCCTGTGGATCCCTCGATCGAGAACCTGGACAACTCCCGGCGCACCGACCTGCCCATCGACCTGCTCTTCTGCAGTAACAGCAACAACTTCACCAAGCGCCTGCAAATGGTCAAAAACCTGAAGGATGCCCTCGGCGGCGAGCTGAATTTCAAGACCTACGGCAGCTTCGGCGAGAAACCGGTGTGGGGCCGCGATTATGACCGCGCGCTGGCACAGACGAAAATGGGCCTGAACTTCAACCGCCAGGACACCCACTACTGGTATTCCTCCGCGCGCATGGCGCAGCTGGCCGGCAACGGCATACTGCAGTTTACCAGCGACAAGCTGCACTTCGACGAACTGCTGCCGGCGGAGAGCGCGGTCTACTTCGGTGACGAAGAGGACCTGTTGGCGAAGATCCGCGAATTCCACCGCGACGACGCCAAGCGCCGCGCCTGGGCCGCGCGCGCAAGGGATTTTTTCCACACGGAGATGAATTCGAAACTCTACGCCCAGTACATCGTCGAAGCCTCGACCCTGCAGCCCTTCAGCCACGACTATGTGTGGGCGCGCGATATCGAGCTGGACGGCACCCTCAAGTAGGGTACACCAAATCATCTGCATACTATTCTGGACAATATGAATAGAGACCCAATTCGAGTGGCCCAGGTGCTGGCCGGCGCCGAGCACGGCGGAGCGGAAAACTTCTTCGTGCGCCTGGTGAGCGGCCTCAACGAGCGGCCGGAACTCGAGGAGAAAGCGTTTATCCGCAATCACGATCACCGCGTGCAGGCGCTGCGCAGCAACGGCGTGGAAACCGAGGGGTTCAGGTTCGGCGGAAAACTGGATTTCCGCGGCCGGAAAATTTATCGGCAGGCACTCGATGCCTGGCAGCCGGATATCGTGATGACCTGGATGGGCCGCGCCAGCATCATCACTCCCCATTCCGGGGACTATCTGCTGGTGAACCGCCTGGGGCACTACTACAACCTGAAGTACTACCGCCACGCGGATTACTGGATCGGTATCAGCAAGGGCATCTGCCGGCACATGGTCGACGGTGGCATCCCGAAAGAGCGGATCTTCCATATCCCCAATTTTGCCGATGAAACCCCGGTGGAGCCGATTCCCAGAGACAGTTTCAACACCCCCGCGGACAGGCCGCTGATCCTGGCCGCCGGCCGCCTGCATGTGAACAAGGGTTTCGACGTGCTGCTGCACTCGCTGGTGCAGATTCCCGATGCGACCCTGTGGCTCGCCGGCACTGGCCCGGAGGAGAAAAAGCTGAAGGCCCTGTGCCACAGGCTGGGCCTGGACGAGCGGGTGCGTTTTCTCGGCTGGCGCACCGACGTCACCGCGCTGATGCGCACCGCCGACCTCTTCGTGTGCCCGTCGCGCCACGAGGGGCTGGGCTCCATCGTGATGGAATCCTGGGCGCACCGCTGCCCGATAGTCGCAACCAATTCCCAGGGGCCCGGGGAGGCGATCACCGACGGGCTCAGCGGCCTGCTGACGCCGATCGACGATGCGGATGCGCTGGCAGTGGCGATCGGGTCGGTACTGGAAAATCCCGAGCTGCGCCGGAGCCTGATCGAGGGGGCCGCGGAGGTTTATGCGAAGGGCTACTCAAAGGCACATATCGTCGGCGCCTATGTCGAGCTGTATCAGCAGTTGATGGCGAAGGGGCGATAGGGAAAGCGGCGGGGCGGCCATCCGCTCCGCCGCCCCTACAGGGGGATGGTGAAATCGAGCTAGCGGGGCGGAAAGCGGCTCAACAACAGCCCCATCTCCTCCCGCAACTGCTGCTGGTTCTGTACCGGATCCGGGTAGCGGGCAGCGGCGGAGGGCACACTGCCACTCCACAGGAGCGAGTTGTCCGCCGACATCACATCCATCACCAGGGTGTTCTCCCGGTACTGCCGCACATGCAGCGGCACGCGCCAGCCGAAGCCCCAATAGCGGTAGCCGCCGTAGAGGGCCAGGGTGTCGTCGTAGACGGCGACCTTCTCCACCGAGTTCAATTGCACCCGCACCAGGAAGTCCGCGCTCTCGGGACTGTCCGCGGACATATAGCGCTGGCGCAGCATATCGTCCGCCGCCCGCCCCACGCGCTTGATCTCCAGCGGAGACACGGGGCCGGTGGCGAGGGGGTCGAGCAGGTAATAGCTGTGCAGGCTGGAAAAGTCCGCCTGGGGGTCGTAATCCACCGCGACCGGCGGCGCGGACACACAGCCCGCCAGTAACACCACAGTCAGGGCCAACAGCCCCGGGCGCAAGCAACGCGATATAAAGGCGGTCCGCAAAATGGCACTCATGCCTGTCTCCTAATGCTGAATTTCCGAAGATCCGGCATCCGTACCGTAGAGGTTTTTCCTTTTTGTTCTCAATAAGCCGCCGGCAGATCCTTTAACAGATCCCGCACGGCGGTGCCGATCACGCGCCGGCGCTCCTCGGCGCTCTCCGGGCGCGTGAGCAGCTTGGTGGCACTGCCGCCCCATATGGGCGCGCTGTCGGCACGGCCTATGCCCAGGCTCAGAGTCACCCGCGGCGCGCCGGTGCGCGCCGGCAGTTCCACCACATCCTGGGGGGCGTTGTTGTCGAACTGCGCATCCCAGCTGGGATCCGTGGGGTCGCCGGAAAAGTGCTCCTCCACCACCGCCACATGGTATTCCACTACCATATCCGCACGCGCCAGGTCGTCAACCTGGCGGTAGCCGCGCGCCTGCAACTCCGCGGTGACCGCCGCGCGCATCTCCTCATCCAGCTCCACCACCTGCGCCGAAGCCTCGGGCACGTCGGTGAGCGCCGCCTGGCCCCAGGCGTAGGAGGAAAAGGCCACCGGCGCAGAGGCGGGCTGGACCCGCTGCACCTGGACATCCTGGCAGGCGGTGAGCAGCAGCCCGAGCAAACCAAAGATCGCGATACGCATAACAACTCCTTTTTTACGTAACTGTTCACGCCCCTTGTTGCCAGTAAGGAAGTCTTGGGCGGCCCTGCTACCGGTGGCCATTTGGGGGAAAAGCCTCCTCGGCAAACTTTTCCCAAATGGCCCCCCGGCATCAGGGCCTGAACATTGGGCTCTGGCATTCTTTTCCCAGTCCCGAGGGGTGAGTAGTTACCTTTTACTATTTGGCCGGCTCGTCGGCGCCATACAATTCTATTTTAGGACTCCAGCGGAACCACTCCGGCTTGGCCTCCGGGTACAGCGGGTAGTGGCTGCCGGACTCCACCTCCAGTCCCATCTCCGGCGCCTCCGGTGTGGCGAAGGCGACGCCGCCGGCGAGCAGCGACTGGGCGGACTCGGTGTTGACCGTCAGGCCCGTCTTGAGGCCGAAATTCACCTCCACGCCGCTGGCGTTCCAGAATACCGTGTGTTCGCGCACCAGGGTACGGTAGCGGGGCTGGATATGTACATAGATATAAACCCGGTCCGCCAGTTCCCCCAGCGCGAATCCGGTCACCTCGCCCACCTGCACCTGGCGGTAGTAGACGGGGCTGCCGGCCACCAGGGAACCGCGCCGCGGCGCGTCGAGAATCACCGTCAGGCCGGGGCGGCTCATGGTAGCCGCCAGGTCTTCCCGCGGCGGCTCCAGGCTGGCGACGAATTCCGTCTGCTCGCCGCCGGAGCCGGGCTCCAGGGCGAGGTAGCGGCCGGTGATCAGCGTGTCCAGGTTGGATACCTTGCCAATCCCGATCTGTGGCGAAACCACCCAGATGCGGGTGCCCTCGCGGGCGAAGTGCTCGGCGCGGTGGTACAGTTTGGCGCGGGCGCGCACGGCGCCCAGGTCCCGCTCCAGGCGCAGGCGGGTGATCTCGCCCACCTGGATACCCTTGTAGCGCAGCGGCGCGCCCTCCCTGAGACCCTCGGCATCCGGCAGCGAGATGTGAATGGTCACTCCCTCTTCCAGGGCCGCTTCGCGGCTGCTGTAGAGGGGGAAGCGGTCACCGTCCTTGGCCGGGGCCGCCGTCTCCCGCGTCCACGGGGGGCTGCCGAAGGCGACGCCGCCGCGCACCACGGACAGCAGCGAGTCGGCTTCCACCTCTATGCCGTTCAGGCTGGCGCTGGCCCGCAGGCCGCTGACATTCCAGAAACGCGTTTCCCTGTTGACCAGGTGGGCGTAGCGTGGCTCTATCACCACGTACACCTCGACCCCGTCGCCGTCCTCGCGCAGCTCCATCCCCTGCACCTCGCCGACCTCGATACGCCGGTAATAGACCGAGGCGCCGCGCTGCAGGGAGCCGTGACTCCGCGCGGTCAGACGCAGGTGCAGACCCGGCACCCGCGGGTCCATCGGCGGCGCCGAGGCGCGGGCGTCGAAAGTGCGCTGGGAGCGCTGGCCGCGGCGCAGGTCCACCTCGATGCGGTTGCCCTTGAGCAGGTCGCCGAGGCCGCTGGCAATATCCAGGGTCGGCGGCGCCAGCCAGAAGCGGGTGTTCTCGGTCAGCAGGTCGTCGGTGATCGGGTCCATCAGCACCTTGACTTCCATGCCGTCTATCCGGCGGTTGGCCTTGACGTCGCTCACCTCCCCCACCTGGATACCCTGGTAGTACACCTGGGTACTGCCGGCGGTGACATTGACGCCGCGATCGAAATTCAGCGTCACCCGTATGCCCGCCTCCGCCGCGGAAAAGCTCTCGTACAGCTTGAACTCGGTGCCGTTGACCGCCAGCGGCGACTGCCGCTGCTCCTCCGGGGTGTGGAAGCTGACCCCGCCGGCCACCAGCGCGGCGAGGGACTCCATGTCGACGGTGATGCCGCCGATATCCCCCTCGATGGTGACGCCGGAACTGTTCCAGAAGCGGCTGCCCCGGTGCACCAGGTGGGCGTATTCGCGGCGGATAAACAGGTCGATCTCCACCCCGTTATCGTCCTTGCCCAGGCGGTAGTCCTCCACCTGGCCAACGTGCAGCTGGCGGTAGTAGACCGGCGAACCGCGATTCAGGGAGCCCAGGCGCGGCGCCTTCAGCACCACCCGCAGGCCCTCGCCGCGCACTATGGCCGGCGGCTTGTCCAGGGCTGTAAACTGGCGCTTGCGCGCGCCGCTGCCCGGCTCCAGGGCGATGTAGCTGCCGGATATCAGGGTCTCCAGGCCACGCACGCCGGTAATGGTGAATTCCGGCTTCACCACCCAGAAGTCGGTGCCCTCCACCAGCAGGTGCTCGGCGCTGCGGTTGAAGTCCACCTCTGCCAGCACGCCGTCGGCGCCGTCCAGTTCGGGGGCGTCCGGCACCAGCTTGAAATCCCGCACGACACCGATGTCCACGCCGGAGTATTTGACCACCGTCTTGCCCTTCACCAGGCCGTCGCCGGTGTGAAAGAGGATGCTGGCGCGGATATCCCCCTGGACAAAATCCCGGTACACCAGCCAGACGGCGATCAAGGCCGCGATCAGCGGCAGAATCCACACCAGCGGCAAGCCGCGGCTGCTCCGGGTCAGCCCCTGCTGGGGACCATTGCCAAAGTTTGCGCTTGCCTGGGACTCGTCGTCAGCCATTCCCGGCGACTCCCTTGTCGTCGTTATCCAACTGGCGCCGGTCGTACAGATCCCAGATCAGGCGAGGGTCGAAACTGCGCGCCGCCAGCATCGTAATCACCACTACCGTGGCAAAAGCGGTGCTGCCGGGGCCGGCGGCCACCTGGGCGATGGCCCCCATATCCACCAGTGCCACCAGGATGGAAATCATAAACAGGTCCAGCAGCGACCAGCGGCCGATACCGGAGACCACCCGATAGAGCTTCATCGCCTGTAGCGGAATCAGCGGCAGGCGCAACTGTATCTGTACCAGCAGCAGTGTCAGTCCCACCAGCTTCATCACCGGAACCGCGATACTGGCCACGAAGACGATCAGCGCAATGCCCCACAGGCCGGCGCTATACAGCTGCATCACACCGCTGATGATGGTGCTCGGCTCGCCGGAGCCGAGATAGATCACCGTCATCACCGGCAGGATATTGGCCGGTAGCAACAGCAGAGCGCCGGTGATGGTCAGGGCCCAGGTCAGCATCAGGCTGCCATCGATACGCCCGTGCACCCGGGCTCCACAGCGGGGGCAGCTACAGCGACCGGAGGCCGGCAGCCGCACCAGTTGGTGGCAGCAGAGGCAGCTGGTGAGCCCCTGCTGCAGGGCCTTTTGCGGCCCCTTCACCGCAGTCCCCCGGAGGCTGCGGTGCCGGCTGCGCGCTGCCGGCGCCGCGCCATGCGCGCCCAGACCGCGTGCGGATCGAAACTCAAGGTGGTCAGGTTGGCCACCAGCATCATGGCGGCGAAGCAGTAGAGCCCCGTATCCACTTCCATCTCGCCGAGATCTTTCATCTTGATCAGCGCCACCAGTATGCCGAGCATATACACATCCAGCATGCCCCACTCCTTCAGGTGCTGGTACCAGCGCAGCGCCGCTGCGACCAGGCGGTCGAGATAAGCCCAGGCACTGCCCCAGCAGATGAATGCCAGCAGCAGGAATTTCCCCAGCGGCGCCAGCACGCTGCAGAAGAGCACCAGTGACGACATCCAGATATAGCCGGCATCGAACAGCGACATGACGCCGTTCAGCAGGGTGTTTTCCGCCCCGAAGCCGAGGATGGAAAAATGCAGCAGCGGCAGGGAGGCCGAGGGAATAAACAGCAGCAGTCCGGTTAGGCTCAGCGCCGCGGTGTGGCGAATGCTGTTTTTTGCATTGCGGTGCAGGGTGGCGTTGCAGCGCGGGCACACCAGCTTCTGCCCCGGCGGTGCCAGGGCGCCGGTCAACAGCAGGTCGCACTCGTGGCAGGCGCGCTGCCAGGATGTCGGTGCCTCGTCTCGCCCGTTTTGCATTTGCCCCTTTTGCATCCGCCGGGAATCCTTGCCTGATTCTGCGAAATGTTTGCCGCATCCAAATTCGACGCAACTGCGTCTATTGAATTAGCGCGCTGAGACCCAATCCGGGAGCTGCAGCGGCTGTTCCCCAAAATGGCCGGAAACTTGCCAGTAACCGCACATTCGCGTCGGTTTAACGAAGATATACCAAAAAGCCCCAGGCGTCGCCTCGACGCTCTCGCGGGCCGCGGGTACACTCTCGCGACTGCTATTGGGGAGACTGGCAGCATTGTTTGCTTTAAGACCGCACCCGCCACAGGAAGTTGAAACAGATGAAAAGAAGTGAATCCACCGCAACGCGAGGCCGCCAGTTGCGCCCGCTGAAAACACTTATAGCCGCCGCCGTACTCGGCCTCGGCGCCGTGCAGGCCCAGGCCGATACCCTCTGGGAAGTCTACCTGCAGGCACTGGACAATGATCCGCAACTGGCCGCCGACCGCGCCGCCTATCACGCCGGACTGGAAGCGAAGAACCTGGGGCGCTCGGCGCTGCTGCCGCAGATCAATGTCTCCGCAGAGGCCGCCAAGACCGAAATCAATTCCGATACCATCCGCACCCAGATCGATGAAGATACCGGTGAACTGAGGCCGTTCGAGCAGAGCGGCAATACCGACACCGACGATCGCGTCTATTCCGCGCGCCTCGACCAAGCCATTTTCGACCTGCCGGCCTGGTTCGGCTACAAGCAGGGCAAGAAGACCAGTGAGCAGGCCACCGCCGAGTTCAGCGCCAACCAGCAGGAGATGATGCTGCGGGTGGCCACCGCCTATTTTGACGTACTGCGCGCCCACGACGTGCTGGAAGCCGCCGTCGCCGAGGAGAAGGCGCTGGCCAAGCAGCTGGAACAGACCCAGCAGCGTTTCGAGGTGGGCCTGACGGCCATCACCGACGTCTACGATTCCCAGGCTGCCTACGACAGCGCCGTTGCACGCCGGCTGACCGCCCAGGACGATCTGCTGAGCAACTTCGACGCATTGTCCGTGCTCACCGGCACACCCCACGACACAGTCGCGCCCCTGCAGGGAGACTTCCAGGTAGCGCCACCGGAGCCGGTGGAGCGCGCCGCCTGGGTGGACTTCGCACTGGCCAACAACTTCGACCTGAAGGCCGCGCGCCTGGCCGCCGACGCGGCCCGTTACGGCGCCCGCGCCGCCGCCAGCGAGCATCTGCCGACGCTGACCGGCTCGCTGAGCTACCGCAAGGACTACAGCGAAGGCGACACCACTGCCACCGCAATTGGCCGCACGCAAAGTTTCCCGGTCGACGACGATATCGAGACCAAGGTAGCGGCCATCAGGCTGGAAATGCCCCTCTACACCGGCGGCCGCCTCAGCGCCAGCCGCCGCGAGGCGCGCAACCTGGCCTTCCAGGCCGAGGACCTGCGCAACCTGGCCCAGCGCGATACGGTGCAAAACACCCGCACGCTGCACCGCGCGGTAGTGACCGATGTGTCGCGGGTACGGGCCCGCGAGCAGGCGGTGATCTCCGCCAAGAGCGCCCTGGACGCGACCCAGGCGGGCTACGAGGTGGGCACGCGCAATATCGTCGACGTGCTGTTGGCCCAGCGCACCCTGTTCCAGAACCAGACCGACTACGCCAACGCCCTCTACGACTACATCCTCAACACCCTCAACCTGAAGCGGGTTGCGGGACTGCTGGCACCGGACGACCTGCAGCAGTTGGAAGCCAGGCTGAACCCGGCCCAGCCGGTAACCCGGGTGGCGGAAGCCGGCGCCACGCCCGCGCCGGTCAAATAGAGCCTTAACTGCCCAGACAGGTACAAGGGGCCGGCACTGTACAGTGCCGGCCCCTTTCTTTTTGTGGTCAAAATATGATCCGGCGTGGAGTATAATGCCGCACCGGACCATCACAGCGGGCCAGATCCCCCGGAGTCCGGCAAAGCAGAATCGGCAAATCAAGCCAGCAAACTCAAGATAGCATCGAGGTAGCCAATGAAGTGTCTGGTGACGGGCAACGCGGGCTTTATCGGCTTCCACGTCGCAAAGAGACTGATGGAACGCGGGGACAGTGTCATAGGGATAGATAGTATCAATGACTACTATGAGACCAGCCTGAAGGAAGACAGGCTGACAGTCCTCCAGCAGACGGCCAGTAAATGCGGCGTGGAATACGAATTCCTTAAGGGGAATATCGCCGACAGACTCTTTGTCGATGAATGCTTTGGGAACCACCGGTTTGACCGGGTCATTCACCTGGCCGCGCAGGCGGGTGTCAGGCACTCGATCGAAAACCCGGCATCCTACACCGAGAGCAATCTCGTCGGCTTCGCCAACATACTCGAGGCCTGCCGCTACGCCGGGACAGCCCACCTGAGCTACGCCAGCACCAGCAGTGTCTACGGGGCCAATACCAGCATGCCGTTCAGCGAAGTTGACGGCGCCGACCACCCGCTGCAGTTCTATGCCGCCACCAAGCGCGCCAACGAGCTGATGGCCCACAGCTACAGCCACCTGTTCAGGTTGCCGACCACCGGTCTGCGTTTTTTCACTGTATACGGCCCCTGGGGGCGTCCGGACATGGCGCTGTTCAAGTTCACCCGATTGATACTGGCCGGGGAGCCCATTCCCGTTTTCAACAACGGGCACCACAGCCGGGACTTCACCTATATCGATGACATAGCAGCGGGCGTGATCAGGGCCAGCGACGACATCGCAGCGCCCGACCCGTCCTGGTCCAGCGACAATCCGTCCCCGGCCAGCAGCAATGCGCCGTTTCGCATCTTCAATATCGGCAACGGCTCTCCCGCGCCGCTCGGCGAGTATATCGACGCACTGGAAGAGAGCCTCGGCATAGAGGCGGTCAGGCAATACCTGCCGCAACAGGAAGGGGATATCCTGGACACCCACGCGGACACGGGCCCCCTGGAAAAGGCCCTGCAGTACAGGGCCAATACCGATATCAGGACGGGGGTTGCGAAATTTGTGGAGTGGTATCGCGACTATTACGGGGTTTGATACGGAGCCTGACCGCGGGGCTCAACTCACCGCCACGCTGCGCAAATCCCAGCGGGTACGGTCTTTTGCATAACCCTTCTCGAGCGACTGCCAGTCGTGCAGGGAAAAATGAAACACCGGCAGCCTGCCCTGCAGTTTTAGCAGCGACCGCCGCAGCCGGCGGACATTGGCCGCGGCGTCGCGACTGCTGAGACGGGAGCGTATCTCGCTCTTGTCGAAATCGATCAGGTAAATCTGGCCGCTGGAAGTCAACAGGATATTGTTGGCGTTGAGATCCGCGTGGTAGACACTCCGCTGGTGGAAGCGGGAGATCAGCTTTCCCAGCCTGGTCCAGGTTTCATCGTCCAGCGGCGCCTCGCAGAGGGTCTCGGCCAGGGTTTTCGAATCGGCGACTTTCTCGGTAATCAATTCACCGCTATAGGCCAGGGACGAGTTCCTGACACAGCGTGCCGCCACGGGCCTGGGCACTGGCAATCCCATAGCCTGCATCTCCCTGAGCAGCTGGAACTCCCGCCACATACGGGTGGTTTCCAGCCGGCCGAACAGGTAGGACTTTTCCACGAAACGCCCGATCATGCCGCCGCGCCGGTAACACTTGAGCACCATCTCCAGGCCGTGGCTTTCGAACATCAGTGCCTTGCCGCGCTCCGACAGGCAACCACGACCGCGGGCTTGCAGCCATTCACTGTCGAACAGCCTGCTGCAATCCTGGTCCAGCAGTTCGTCGTTATAGCAAAACCACGCGTTCCCGCGCTGCAACTCTGTATACCCCACCCCGGCTTCCTCGTTTAAAAGTTTCGCTCTTGTTATATCTGTATCTGTTTGGAAGCCATCCCTGGCGATGCCACCTCCCCCCCCTGCATGAGGAGACGCATCCCGACGCACGGCCACGACCGCACGATCTTATCGTTTTTTAAGCACCGTACAGAAGCGCCCAGGCGCCTATGGCGGGCATAGTTGTACATTTTAACGCCAGTTTCAGCACTGGGACAATTCCTGCCGGGCCGCAGGAAGACATCCACTGACATGGTAAAAGAGGGAGAGACTCGATGCAGGTACCGGGTCACAAGCTGCAAGCGGGCTCATGGGAGCCCCGCGCGCAGCTTGCGCTCCAGCCGGTCCAGCAGCTTGAGCAGCGGCGCGCCCTGCATCGGGTCGTAGCTCCAGGGCTCTCCCAGGTTAGCGCCCCGCACCCGCAGCAGCTCCTCGGCTACCGGCAGTCGCGGTGGTTCAGCGCTGCGCAACTCCTCAACCGTGGATTCGGCCATAAATTCCAGCGGATAGATACCGCAGCGCCGCCGCCACTCCCCATAGCGCAGGGCCAGGGATTTCTGCTTGCCCCGGTAGGCCCGTCCGTTGGGCAGCCACATGGCAAAGGGGGCGCGCAGCCGGCCCATACGGCAGAAGAGGCCGGCCGCCTTGCGGTTGTTGACCGACTCCCCCACCTCGAAGCGCCAGCCGACCTCGCGCAGGCGCCTGGTGCTGGCGATCAAGAGTGCGGAAAACCAGGTTCCGGTGGAGCGCTTTTTCGGGTACCAGAACCACAGGCCCGCGCGCTCGTCGAAGCGGAAATCCCGGTCCTCGGGGCGCCTCAGGGAGATGGCGCGCACAAAGGCGGGGGAGATGAACCCCAGTTTAGGGTCCGCTTCGAAACACTGCCGGAAGCCGCGGATATCGTCCCGGGTCAGCCGGCGCACCATCTGTGTGTCGTCCTGCAGGAAGCAGATCAGCTCGTCCTCACCGGCCATGTCGTAGGCCGCCTGCATATTGGCGTAGAGACCGCCCAGCTTGTGCCCGGTGTCGGCGGTTTTGGAGAGGACCCTGTGACGCTCGCCAATGCGCCTGAGTACTGCGCGCGTCTCTTCGTCATCGCTACCGTCGTCGATCACCGTCAGCCGGCACTCGGGAGCACAGGTTTCGATGGAACGGACACAGTTGTCGAGGAAGGGGCCGCGATTGTAGGAAAAGACAAAGATATGCATTGCTCAGGGTCTCCAGCGTTTGCCGCAACATAACAGATCCCGGGGCACTCCCGGCCCGGCGCCCGCTGCCCACAGGCGGGCCTGCCGGGGAAGTACCGGGCGTTCGCTTTCCGACCGTCGTTGGTATATGCTCGCCGCCGGAGCGCGTGGCCTGCTGCGCGGCGCGCCATTGTATAGTAATCAGCAGCCCCGAGTTTGATCTAGTTTGATGAATCTGTCCCTGATACTGACCACCTACAATTCCCCCCGCTGGTTGGAAAAGGTGCTCTGGGGCTACAGCTGCCAGACGGAACTGCCGCTGGAAGTCATCGTCGCCGATGACGGTTCCACCCCGGAGACCGCCGAGCTGATCCGGCGCATGCGCGCCGAGACGGGACTCGATATTCGCCATGTCTGGCAGCGGGACGACGGCTTCCGCAAGTGCCGGATACTGAACAAGGCCGTACTCCACGCCAGGGGCGACTATGTGGTCTTCACTGACGGCGACTGCGTGCCGCGCCGAGATTTCCTCGCCGTGCACAAGCGCCGCGCCGAGCCGGGCCACTTCCTGTCCGGGAGTTATTTCAAGCTTCCCATGAGCGCCAGCGAGGCGATCACCCGCGACGATATCGAGAGCGGCCGCTGTTTCGAGCTACCGTGGCTGCGCGAGCACGGCCTGAAGAGCCGACGCAAGACCATGAAGCTGCGCGCCAGCCCCCGCTGGGCCCCGCTGCTGAACCGCCTCACCCCCACCGCCTGCAACCTCAAGGGCTCCAACGCCTCTGTATGGCTGGAGGACATCCTCAAGGTGAACGGCTTCGACGAGCGCATGGCCTGGGGCGGACTGGATCGCGAATTCGGCGTGCGCCTGATCAACGCCGGCATCGTACCGCGGCATGTGCGCTACGATGCGATCTGTGTGCACCTGGACCACCCCCGCGGCTACGCGGACCGGGACATAGTGGCCCGCAACAAGGCCCTGCGTATCCGCCATGCAAAAGAAGGACTCATCGAGACGCCCTGCGGCATACAGCAGCTGCTGGACGCCGGCTACCGGCCCGAAAGCGCCTAAAAGCACCTCCCCGAGACATTAGCCACCCGCCTATGGACAATTCCCAGCCCCTCTCGAAATGGTACGACCCGCTGGTCAGCCGCTTCCTGCGCCTGGCCGCCAGCGGCTGGGTACCTGCCTCCCTGTTCCAGGAGCCGCTGCCGCCGGAGAGCGAGCGGGCGGCGCGCACCGGCGTGCTGGATATCGAGATCGTCAGCCACTGTTGGCAGTACGCCCACTTCCTGGTCTACCAGTTGAGTTCGCTGGTGCTGTATCCGCCGACCAGGGCGACGGTCACCATGACCGTCTACTACAACGGCGAGGACGCACGCACCCGCGCACTGCTCGATTTCTTCTCCCGTCAGCAGGTTCCCGGCATCACCTGGAACTGGCGCGAACTCCCAAAGGCCTCCCTGTTCCGCCGCGCCATAGGCCGCAACCAGGCGGCCCTGAACAGCCGCGCGGACTGGGTCTGGTTTACCGACTGCGACCTGATGTTCCGCCGGGGCTGCCTGGACGGGCTCGCGGACGCACTACAGGGGCGCAGGGATGCGCTGGTCTTCCCGGCCAGCGAGCGCATCACCACCCTGCTGGCGGACGACGACCCCATGTTCAATTTCGATCCGGAGCAGCTGCGGGTGGTGGATATCGACGATTCCCGCTTTGTCGAGCAGCGCCGCACCCGGGCCACGGGCCCGCTGCAGATCACCCACGGCGATATCGCCCGGGCCGCCGGCTACTGCGACAGCCTGCACTACTATCAAAAGCCGGCGGAGAAATGGTGCAAGGCCCACGAGGATCGCGCCTTCCGCTGGCTGCTGGGCACCCAGGGAGAGGCGGTGGACATTCCCGGTGTCTACCGCATCCGCCATATCAGCAAGGGGCGCTATACCGGCAGCAGGCTCAGTACGCAGATTCGCAGCGGCGTGCGCAAGGCCACCTCGGAGCTATAGAGCGTAACCATAGCGCGCGGCGGCCAGTTCCAGCTCGCGGCGGGTGGCGTCCGGCAGCAGGTCCAGGGTGATATCGCTGCGCTTGCGGCCGCGGGTGTTGACATTCCTGGGCAGTTCCTCGAACACCCTCTCGACGGCATCCGGATCACAGGGGAACTCGATGCGCGCGAGCATCTCCAGCAGCAGGTCGAGATCGAAGTCCTCCATGCGGTAGCGCAGATAGGGTCTCCCTCCCACCCGGGACTCGACCAGCCCATTCCAGCCGATCCAGAAACGCGCCAGCAGATCCACCTGTTGCGGGAGCGGCAGCCGGGCAAAGCTCTCCCTTCGGTAGCGGGGAAGCTGCGGCAGGTGGCGGTGGCGCAGGCGGCCGTGCACCCAGCCCTTCTTCTGGCGCGAGCGGATAAACTCCAGCGGGTGGCGCAACTGGTGGAACACCAGGATGTCGTCCGGCAACAGCGGCAGCAGCGGGGCCGCCTCCCAGGCCGCCTCGCCGTACGGCGGCGCGGGCCATTGCAGGGGCCGCCAGCCGGCGCGGGCCAGGTACTCGGCCAGGCGCGAGGGGCGCTTACCGGTAAAGAACTTCTCGTGGGTGCAGGTGCAGCCCAACCGGCTCAGCAGCTCGGCGATATAGGTGGTGCCGGAGCGGCCGCAGCCGGTGATTACAAACTGTCTGGTCATACAGGTACGGGACGGCGCGCATGGCACCGACATCTCTCAATGTGTTGCTCACGCGCGTCCCGTCGCGCTGCTGTTCGGCGCCGCCCCCAAAATCCTGCGGCGCGAAAATCATTTATTGTATATACCGGTGCCTGACAGTAAAAGCTACGCAACGGACTCAGCGGCTGGCGGCGCCGCACATCAGGTCCTCGATTTCCTCCACCAGGCACGCCAGGGCGCCGCTGTTCTGTTCCGCCACCTCGCGCCCGCGCTCGCCGGCGGTGCAGCGCGCACTTTCATCGCGCAGCCATGCCGCCGAGTGCCGCGCCAGTTGCCCCGTATCCTCCGCCACTTTCATCGCGCCGGCATCCCTCAGCAGCCCGGAAACGGTTAAGAAGTTGCGCAGGTGGGGACCGCAGACAACCGGCACACCCCAGGCGGCGGGCTCGATCATATTGTGCCCACCCACCGGCACGAGGCTGCCGCCCACGAAGGCCAGGTCACAGGCGCCATAGAATTTCAGCAGTTCGCCCATGGTGTCGCCGAGCAGTATCTGGCAATCCGGGCCAGGCGGGCCGCCGTCGCTGCGGCGCAACAATTTGAAGCCGCGCTCGCGGCACAGGCGCGCAACGCCGTCGAAGCGCTCCGGGTGGCGCGGCACCAGCACCAATAGCAATTGGGGGAATTCCCGGCGCAACGTCTCGAAGGCGTCCAGGACGATTTCATCCTCCCCGGCGTGGGTACTGGCGGCCAGCCAGATCGGCCGCTCCCCCGGCCCCCGCCACTGGTGGGCCAGCGCCTGTGCCTCGCTGACCATACCGCTGTCGATATGCAGGTCGAACTTGATATTGCCGGCCACCCTCACCCGCTCGGGCGGCAGGCCCAAGGACACGAAGCGCTCGGCGTCCGCCGGGTACTGGGCCACCACGCGGGTCAGGTTACCGAGCATGGAGCGACTGAAGCCGGGAAAGCGGGCGTAGCCTTTCGCAGATTTTTCACTCAGGCGGGCGTTGGCCACCAGGGTGGGGATTCCCCGCTCCGCGCAACTGGCGAGCATGTTTGGCCACAGCTCGGTTTCGATCGATACCAGGGCGTTCGGCCGCAGCGCATTGAGGAACGGGGTGAGGCACTCGGGAAGATCGAAGGGCAGGTAATAGTGCAGCAGGCGCGCCCCCAGCAACGGCTCCAGTGCATCGTGCACCCGCTGGGAGCCGGTGGGCGTGGTGGTGGTCACCAGCCACTGCCAGTCGCCGTGGCGCGCCACCAGCTCCCTGATCAGCGGCACCGCCGCCAGGGTTTCCCCAACGGATACCGAGTGTACCCACAACAGCGGCGCCTTGCTCTGCCGCGCCGGCACCACGCCAAAGCGCTCGTACCAGCGGCGGCGGTAGCCCGGGGCCCGCGCAGGCACACGGCCAAAGCGCTCGCGCCAGCGCTTGCGATAGGCGGGGTCGTCCCGCCCGCGCCACCACAGACGCAGCAGGGCAAGGGGAATGGCGGCACGAAATAACCAGGTGTAGAGAGTGCGCATCGGTGGGAAATTAAACTCGATTAATCCTTCAGCCCAGAGCGGCGGAGGCGCCGCCTGTACGCGATGCGGCTCCGCTGCCTATAATGATCGCCCTTTCCGGGAATCGCCCATCATACCATCGACCGGACAATTACCACTTCTGCAATCGGAGTTGAGCCTTTGAAGGTAGTGCAACTGCTGCCCGCCTTGAACTCGGGCGGGGTTGAGCGCGGCACCGTGGATTTTGCCCGCGCCCTGGTCGCCGCCGGGCACGAGTCCATCGTCATTTCCAGCGGCGGCCGCATGGTCGCACAGCTGGAGTGCGAGGGCTCGCGGCATATCGTCATGCCGATCCACAAGAAATCCCTCACCAGCCTGTTGCAGGTGCGCCCGCTGCGCAGACTGCTGGGCGAATTGCAGGCGGACATAGTGCACGTGCGCTCGCGGGTACCGGCCTGGCTCACTTACCTGGCCTGGAGAAAAATGCCGGCGGCCACGCGCCCGCGCCTGGTCAGCACCGCTCACGGTCTCTATTCGATCAACCGCTACAGCGCCATCATGGCGAAGGGTGAGCAGGTGATCGCGATTTCCGAGTGCGTGCGCGATTACCTGTTGGAAAATTACCCGAAGGATTTGCAGAGGCCGCCGCAGATTGTTTACCGCGGCGTGGACACGCGCGAGTTTTATCCCGAACTGCAGCTGCCGGACAACTGGCTGGAAAATACCTGCGGCGAGTTCCCGCAGCTGCGCGGCAAGCGCTGGCTGCTGCTGCCCGGACGCCTGACGCGCTGGAAGGGCCAGGAGGATTTTGTCGACCTGATGGCGCGTCTCGCGGATAAATATGCGGATATCCACGGTGTGATTCTCGGCGGCAGCGAGCCGGACAAGGCGCACTACGAGGAAGAATTAAAGCAGCGGGTGCACAATCTCGGCATCGAGAATCACGTGACTTTTGTCGGCCACCGCGCGGATATCCGCTACTGGTACAGGCAGTCTACCCTGGTGTTCAACCTGTCCCAGCGCCCGGAGCCCTTCGGCCGCACCGTGATCGAGGCCGCGGCCATAGGCACACCGGTGGTCGGATACGATATCGGCGGGCCGGCGGAATCCCTGCGCGCCTGCTTTCCCCCGGGGCTGGTGGACAAATCAGATCCGGAGGCCCTCTGCGAGACGGTGTGCAGGTTGCTGGAAAATCCCAGCGCAAAGGCGCAACTCACAGCGGAATTTACCCTGGAGAGACAGGCCAAACACACCATTGAGATCTATCAGTCGCTGCTCGCCGAGCGAGCGGCGCGCCGTGATTTACATGAGGCGCACCGTGATTGACCTGAGCCACAGCGAGCCCTTCGCCAGCGGCGGCAACCGCCTCTGCTTTCGCCACCCGCAGGATCCCAATCTGTGCGTCAAGGTAATGCGCCCGGGGCGCACCGCGGAGCTGCGCGCGCGCGCGCCCTGGTACAAGCGCTGGCGCGGCGAGGGCAGCTTCGACGATAACCTGCGCGAACTGGAGGGCTACAGCCAGCGCGCCCTGCATCACCAAGGCGAGGCCCTGTGGCGGCACCTGCCGCGCTGGTATGGCATTCGGGAGACCAGCCTGGGGCCGGGTGCTGTCACCGATATGATCCTCGATAGTGAGGGAGAACCGGCACCGACCCTGCGCCAATACCTGAACCGGCACGGGCTGGACCGCGAGGTGCGCGCATCGCTGCAGCGCTTTGCCGAATGGCTTCTGGAAAACAAGGTACTGACCAAGAACCTGATCGCGCACAACCTGGTACTACGCGAGGAGCGCGGACAGCTGGAACTCTACCTGATCGACGGCCTCGGCAGTGCCGCCGCCCTGCCGCTGCCGGAGATATCCAACTACTTTGCCGAACGCTATATCCGCCGCCGCATCGAGCGCATGTGGCTGCGGGTGGAGTGGGAGATCTCCGACAAGAAGGTGCCCTGGCGCAAATTTGAGGCGCGCGGGCTGAAGCGTCCGCGCTGATTCGAAATCAGCGGACCGGCAGGCCGCAGCGATGCAGCAGGGCCCGCGCGCACACCAGGTACTGGTTGAGCGGTTCGCGGGTCGGCTCGAAGGGCGCGGTCACCTCCTCCACCCGGTCAGTGACCAGCCCCTGATCCACCAGCCTCTGCACCGCGGCGCGCACCTTGTTCGCGCGGCCCTTGCTCGGTACACGGATGATGCCCACCCGCGCGCGGCTCTGCAGCGACTCGAACACCATGGAGATGCTGTCCTCGGTGACCCAGATCTGCTCCGCGGCGGCCATCTGCTCCTGCACCCATCCGGGTGGACAATCACGCCAGTGCACAAGCTGCGCGCCGATGATCGACTCCAGGCTTCCCGCCGGCGTGCGGCGGCTGTCGGACAGATGCCATTCGAGCGGCTCCGCCAGCAGTCGCTGCACCTTTTGCTGCAGCGACTGCGCATCCCAGGAAAAGTGCCTGCTCGGCCCGCCGATCAGTATCAAGCCACGTCCCGGCTGCATCCTGTCCAGTTGCAGCGGCTCGGTCAGCGCACCCTGGCTGAGGATGATATTGGCCAGCGGTGGTGGGCGGTCGTGCTCCGGCACTATGGCGAAATCGAACCAGCGAAACGGCAGCAACGGCAGGTTGATCGGCACCGCGCGGCCTCCGTAGCGCCGGCGCGCCATCAGCATCGGCCAGCGGCTGCCGCTGCCGGCCCCGACCAAAAAGTCAGGCGGCGGCAGGTCGCGCAGCTCCAGTGGATCACTGAGCAACAACCGGGAGGCTGAAATCGCAGGGGGTATATCGAAGGCGTCCAGAGGCCCGGCAAAGCTGCCGCGCAGGCCGGCCACCAGCGCCGCACTCTGCTTTTCGTGGGCGCGGTTGCCGTCCAGGAAGCGCCAGACCGTCAAATGCAAGGAAATAGCCTCAAACTATCGGGAAGGGGTGGAAGCATAGCCCAGCTGCCCGGCGCAATTGAAGCCCGGGCCATTCGGGAATCTCCATCAAACTCGGGTACAATTGCCGCGATTTGGCGCCAGGCAAGGCAATTGATCCATCACCTCATCGACTGGAGTTGAGACAAGCGAATGAATGTAACTGTATTTGGCACCGGCTATGTGGGCCTGGTTCAGGCGGCGGTACTGGCCGAAGCCGGCCACAAGGTCATCTGTATCGATATCGATGAGGGCAAGATAGAGACGCTCAACAAGGGCCTGGTCCCCATTTATGAGCCCGGCCTGACACCGCTGGTGGAGCGCAACCTGTCCACGCGAAACCTGCAGTTCACCACCGACGCCAAAACCGGCGTGGAGCACGGCGAGATCATCTTTATCGCCGTGGGCACGCCGCCGGACGAGGACGGCTCCGCGGACCTGCGCCATGTGCTGACCGTGGCCAGGACCATCGCCGGGCATATGGGCGAGCCGAAGATCGTCGTCAACAAGTCCACCGTACCGGTGGGCACCGCCGACAAGGTGCGCGAGACCATCAAAGGCGAGCTGGAAGAGCGCGGCGAGGGAGACCTGGCGTTCCACGTGGTCTCCAACCCGGAATTCCTCAAGGAGGGCTCCGCGGTCGCCGACTGCACGCGCCCGGACCGGATCATCATCGGCACCGACAGCGCAGAGGCGGCGGAGGCGCTGCGCCAGCTGTACGCGCCCTTCAACCGCAACCACGAAAAGATCATGGCCATGGATGTGCGCAGCGCCGAGCTGACCAAGTACGCAGCCAACTGCATGCTGGCCACCAAGATCAGCTTTATGAACGAGATGGCGGAGATCGCCGATCGCGTCGGCGCGGATATCGAACACGTGCGCCAGGGCATAGGCTCGGACCCGCGCATCGGCTACCAGTTCATCTACGCCGGTATCGGCTACGGCGGCTCCTGTTTCCCGAAGGACGTCAAGGCGCTGATTACCACCGCCAGCAACCTGGACATAGCCCCGGAAATACTGGCGTCGGTGGAACAGAGAAACCAGCGACAGAAGCACTATCTGATGGACAAGATAGAAACGCACTTCGGCGGGGACCTCAGCGGCAGGACCTTCGCCCTCTGGGGCCTGGCGTTCAAGCCCAACACCGACGACATGCGCGAGGCGCCGAGCAGGGTGTTGATGGAGGCATTGTGGCAGCGCGGCGCCAGGGTGCAGGCGTTCGACCCGCAGGCGATGGAGGAGTGCCAGCGCATCTACGGCGTGCGTGAGGATTTGCAGCTGTGCGGCACCAAGGAGAGCGCCCTGGCCGGCGCCGACGCCCTGATCGTCGCCACCGAGTGGCAGCAGTTCAAGGCCATAGACGTCAAGGCCGTCACCTCCGGCCTGAAGAAGCCGGTCGTCTTCGACGGCCGCAACCTGTACGACCCGAAACAGCTGGCGCGAGACGGCATAGAGTACTACTGCGTCGGCCGGCCGCAGGTGAAGGTATAGGGAATACCGCCAGGTCAAGGGCTTCGACCCGGCTTACATTGTGCCGAGGAAAAGGTTTATTGGCCGCTTAACTGAGTGCCGCTCGTGTCGGGCATCACTTCAGTAGTTCGCAGAGCCCGTATTCGTCGAACACTGCGCGGATCTTGGCATCGTTGCCGCCGCGCTTCCCCCAGTTCTCATCCTGCAGGGCCACCAGCTGCGAACCGCCGACGGTAAAAAAACGCCGGGTCCAGTCGCGCGGGTCCACCACCCTGGAGCAAGGGGTCCCCTTCAACAGGCTCATCGCCTTCAGCCACACATCGTCCGCGCCCGGGCAGAGCGCCATGAATTTCTCCTTGTCGAAGGCGTCCTCGTGCAGCGAGCCGGGGAAATACAGCACGCCGCCCACGCCCGTCGGAAACACCAGTTGCCAGGGTGCCGGCTCGCCGGCACCCCAGCGCCAGTCCAGCTGCCAGTCGCGATAGGGCAACAGGCCTCCCCGCCCATCTAGAACCATTTTGTGGGCCCGGAGGCAGTGGATATGCGCGGGCTCCCGCAGGTAAGCGCGATAGAGCTGGTCGATCATGTCCGGCGGGTAAAGGGTGTCATCATCCACGGTGATGATCAGGCTGCCGGGAAAGCGGTCGAAGGCGTAGAAATATTTTGTGTAGGGCCCCAGGTCCTCCACAAAGAAGACCTGCAGCCCCCGTCGCTGCTGGCGGACCAGGCTTTCCGGCAGTACCTTGCCGGGAAAATGCTCAGTGGACAGCCACAGCACGATCGCATCCGCTTTCACCCACTGCCGGAACAGGCTCTCGATGGTCAGGTAGACATCGTCGATGCGCTTGTCGAAGGAGGTCAGGGATACGACGATGTTGTGCTCTTTATCATTGCCCACACCGGGCTCACTTCCAGCCAGCGCCTGCTGCGTCAACAGCTGTGCGCGCACCATGGATTCGAGCGCCAGGTTGTTTCTGGCATCGTGTTTTTGCAGGCGTTTTTTCAGGAAGTGTTGGAACATAAGGGAGGCCAGTAACTGTTGATTTTCCGCTCTTTCGCGGCCGTCCATGTCTACGCTTGCACTTTTTATCCTTGATGTTCAGCACTCCTCCCTGGAGACAATCCCAATATATAGGCCACCGCCGCCCCCTCTGGACAAAATCGGAGCGACGCATGGAAACATTGGGCGGGGCATTGGCGAATGGACAAAGCCGCCCTTCGATAGCCGGCGAAGCGGCGACCGAAGGACGGCCATTCTATGAGAAGATGATCGGCGGCTCTACAGACAGCTGAAGCCGATGTGAGCGATTGCACACCGGCGGCAACAGCCACCGGGAGAGGGGGCTAGACCGCCGCCAGGCGGCCCGTTTCGCCGAGACTGGCTTCGGCCACGTCGCTCAACCAGCCCAGGTGCGCCTGGCTCCTGCCCTGCACCACGTCGAAGTAGAGCTGCTGCAGCCGCCTAGTGATGGGGCCGCGGCGGCCGGCGCCTATGGTGCGGCCATCCAGCATGCGGATCGGCAGCACCTCGGCGGCGGTGCCGGTGAAGAAGGCCTCGTCGGCGATATAGACCTCGTCGCGGGTGATGCGCTTCTCCACCACCTGGTAGCCGCACTCCCGCGCCAGCTCGATCACCGAGTTGCGGGTGATGCCGTCCAGGCAGGAGGTGAGCTCCGGCGTGTAGAGGACGCCGTCGCTGACGATAAAGATATTCTCGCCGCTGCCCTCGGCCACATAGCCCTCCGGGTCCAGCAGCAGCGCTTCCTCGCAGCCGTTGCGGATCGCCTCCTGCAGGGCCAGCATCGAGTTGATGTAGTTGCCGTTGGCCTTGGCCTTGCACATGCTGATGTTCACGTGGTGGCGGGTGTAGGAGGAGGTGTTCACCTTGATCCCCAACTCCCGCGCCTCCGGACTCATATAGCTGGGCCACTCCCAGGCGGCGACGATCACGTGGGTCTGCAGGCTGTCGGCACGCAGGCCCATGCCTTCGGAGCCGTAGAACGCCATGGGGCGCAGGTAGGCCTCGCTCAGGTTGTTCTCGCGCACCACCAGCTTCTGGGCCTCGTTCAGCTGCTCGGCGTCGAAGGGCATGGGCATGTTCATGATCTTGGCGGAACGGAACAGCCGCCGGGTGTGGTCCTGCAGGCGGAAGATGCTGGTGCCGCCCTCTGCCTGAGCGCCTGCGGCGGATTTCGTTTGATAGGCGCGCACGCCCTCGAAGACGCCCATTCCATAGTGCAGGGTGTGGGTGAGTACGTGAACGCGCGCGTCGCGCCAGGGAACCAACTCGCCGTCAAACCAGATAACGCCGTCGCGGTCGGCAAAAGACATGGGGAAACTCCTACAGATCCTGAAAAACAGTTTAATCAGGCAACACACTCTTAACCTTAGTCGGCCGCGGGCGCTTAACCTTGATTGGCCGCGGGCACTTGCGCCGGCTTCAGCCGAGTAATTGCTGCCAGTTTGTTTGAACGGTCTTTCTTTCCGCTGTGAATTGGTCACCGTTAACCACTCCCGGCAATTGTTGTAGTGCCAGGCGATGACCTTCAGATCGGTAGGCTTTGTAGGCGTCGATCAGATGCTCGGCTTGGTGGGCCGGCATCAGGCCCGTGTCGCTAAGACTCTCGAGAATGCGGATATTGTCGGTGAAACGCACTATCGACGGCGCTTTGTGCGCCCAGGCCAGTGCTGCATATTGAACCATAAATTCGATATCGACAATACCGCCCGGCCCCTGCTTCAGGTCGAAGTTTTTATCGTTGCTCTTATCCAGGTGCGCGCGCATCTTGTCGCGCATGGCGACCACTTCCCCGCGCAATTTTTTCTCGTCCCGCGCCTCACAGAGCAATTGCAGGCGCAGCTGCTCGAAGGCGGCGCTGAGCCGTGCGCTTCCCGCCACCGGCCGTGCGCGCACCAGGGCCTGGTGCTCCCAGGTCCAGGCGCTCTCGCGCTGGTACTTCTCGAAGGCGGCCAGCGAGGTCACCAGCAGGCCGGAGTTGCCGGACGGGCGCAGGCGCGTGTCCACCTCGTAGAGGGGGCCGCTCAGGGTGCGGGTCTGCAGAATATGGATCAGGCGCTGGGCCAGGCGGGTGTAGAAGCGCAGGTTGTCGATGCTGGCTTCGCCATCGGTGTTTTTCATCGGGTCGGCGTCGTGCACGAAGACGATATCCAGGTCGGAGCCGTGCCCCAGCTCCAGGCCGCCGAGCTTGCCGTAGGCGATGATCGCGAAGCGCATATCCTCCGCCGAGGCCCCCTCCGGCAGACCGTGTTTTTCCGCCAGCTGCGCCCAGGCCAGTTGCAGGGACTGCTGCAGTATCGCCTCCGCCAGCCAGGTCAGGGAATCGCTGACCTTCATCAGCGGCAGGGCGCCGCTGACCTCCTGGGCGGCGATGCGCAGGCTCTGGCTCTGCTTGAAGTGGCGCAGCGCCTCCATCTGCGCCTCCAGGTCCGAGGGATCCACCCGCAGCAGTTCGCGGCGCAGTTCGTCGGCGATATCGGCGGCGCTGGCCGGCGCCAGCAGGCGGCGCGAGTCCAGCAGCTCGTCCAGCAGTATCGGATGGCGCGCCAGCTGCCCGGCGATCCAGGGGGAGGCGGAGCAGAGGCGCAGCAGCTGGCTCAGCACCGGCGGGTTTTCGTTGATCAGCACCAGGTAGGCGCTGCGGCGCAATACCGCGCGCACCAGCGGCAGCACCCTTGTCAGGGCCAGCAGCGGCGGTTCTTCCTGCGCGGCGGCGGCCAGCAGCAGCGGCATAAACTGGTCCAGGCGCTCGCGCGCCGCTGTGGGCAGGGTTGCCACCAGCGGGGCGCCGCGCAGGTCCGCCAGCAGGTCCAGCGCCTCCCGTGCCGGCGCGTAGCCGCAAGCTTCCAGGGTCTGCAGGTTGGCCTCCGCGGCGAGCTCCCCGACGCAGCTGGCCCAGAGGCCCTCCCACTCCTCCGCCGCGCTGGGCTCGGCTATCTCCTCCGGCGGCGCTATGACCGCGTCGAACTCCCGTTCGATCACCGCGCGCTGCGCCGCCAGCTCCGTCAACAGCTGATCCCAGCCGTCGCGGCCGAGGGCGAAGGCCAGCTTCTGCCGCCGCTCCCCCTCCGCCGGCAATGTCTGCGTCTGCCGGTCGCGCTCCGCCTGCAGCGCGTGCTCCACCCTGCGCAGCAGCAGGTAGGCGTCCGCCAGCTGCCCGGCGACGCCCGCCTTCAGATGGCCGTCGCTCTCCAGCAGCGGCAACAGTTTCAGCAGGTTGCGCTCGCGCAGGGCCGGCTCGCGGCCGCCGCGGATCAGCTGGAAGGCCTGGGCGATAAACTCCACTTCGCGGATGCCGCCGCGGCCCAGCTTGATATTGTCGCTGAGACCGCGGGCGCGCACCTGGCGCTGGATCAGCGCCTTCATCTCGCGCAGCGCATCGATCGCACTGAAGTCGATATAGCGGCGGTAGGTAAAGGGCCGCAGCAGCTCCATCAGTTCCGCGGCGGCGACCTCGTCGCCGGCCACGGGGCGCGCTTTGACCATCGCGTAGCGCTCCCACTCCCGGCCCTGGGTCTGGTAGTAGTCCTCCAGCGCCGCGAAGTGGCTCACCAGTGGGCCGCTGTCGCCGTAAGGGCGCAGGCGCATATCGACACGGAACACGAAGCCGTCGGCGGTGATCGCATCCAGGGATTTGATCAGGCGCTGGCCGAGGCGCTGGAAGAATTTCTGGTTTTCGATGCTGTTGTCGCCATCTGTCTCGCCCGGTTCCGGATAGGCGAAGATCAGGTCGATGTCCGAGGACAGGTTCAGCTCGCGGGCGCCCAGTTTGCCCATGCCCAGCACCACCAGGGACTGGGCACTGCCGTCGGCGTCCCGCGGCTCGCCGTAGCGGGCGGACAGTTCGCGGTGGTGCCAGGCGAGCGCGGCCCGGATGCAGGTTTCCGCCAGCTCGGTCAGGCGCAGGCAGACCCGCGGTATATCCCACTGGTCGGCGAAGTCGCGGTAGATGGCCTCGGCGGTGACGCGGTTCCTGAGCCGGCGCAGTGCCCGGTCGAGGGCCTCCTCGCTGTCGAATTGATTTGTGTCGATGGTGGCGAGGCCCAGGTCCTCGCTCTGCAGCAGTTCCGGCAGCAGTTCGGGATTGTGGCAGCACTGGCGGTAGAAGAAATCGGAGCCGGCGAAGCTGCGCGCCAGGGTCAGTTGCGAGGATTCATCCTTTAACAGCGCTTCGGTTTTTGCGGCCAGTTCGTCGCCCGCGGATTCGCGCCAGTGGTTCCACCGGTCATCGAATTGTTGCTGGAACTGTGGTGGGCAGGATTCAAATCCTAGTGGCATTTTTTGACTTCCTATCGCGGCAGGGAAGAATACTGACGTTCAATGCGAAGGCGCTGATGCCGGGGCCGCCACCTAACCGGCTTGGTGGCTACCCAGCAGTTGCCCCCTCCCCCAGCCCCTCCCCCGCAAGCGGGAGAGGGGAGCTATTTAAAACGCAATATCCGGCGGCGGCGCCACCCGCAGCACCTCGGCCACAGTGGTGATACCGGCGGCCACCTTGCGCGCGCCGGAAAGGCGCAGGCTGTTCATACCCTCGCGCATCGCCTGGCGACGCAGCGCCTGGAGGTCGCAGTCGGCGGTCACCAGCGCCTGGATCGACTCGGTGAACGGCAGTATCTCGTAGATGCCCTGGCGGCCGCGGTAGCCGGTGTTGCGACATTCCAGGCAGCCCTCCGGGCGGTAGACGGTCTCCGGCAGCGGCGCCTTCCAGGGGCGCACCAGCGATTGCCAGTCCTCCTCGCTGACCCCGTCCTTGCGCTTGCAGGCCGGGCACAGGGTGCGCACCAGGCGCTGGGCCATGACGCCGAGCACCGTCGACTTGAGCAGATAGTGTGGCAGGCCCAGGTCCAGCAGGCGCGTGACCGCGGTGGGGGCGTCGTTGGTGTGCAGCGTGGAGATCACCAGGTGGCCGGTGAGCGCGGCCTGCACCGCCATCTGCGCCGTCTCCAGGTCGCGGATCTCGCCCACCATGATGATGTCCGGGTCCTGGCGCATCAGGGTGCGGATGCCGGCGGCGAAGTCCAGGCCGATGGAGTGCTGCACCTGGGTCTGGTTGAAACTCTCCTCCACCATTTCGATGGGGTCCTCGATGGTGGAGACATTCACCTCGCTGGTGGCCAGCTGCTTGAGGCCGGTATAGAGGGTGGTGGTCTTGCCCGAGCCGGTGGGGCCGGTGACCAGCACTATGCCGTTGGGACGGGACAGCATCTTCTGCCAGCGGGCCAGGTCGTCGCCGCCGAGACCCAGGTCGGCGTAGGAGCGCGCCAGCACCTCCGGGTCGAAGATTCGCATCACCAGCTTCTCGCCAAAGGCGGTGGGCAGGGTCGACAGGCGCAGTTCCACCTCGCTGCCATCCGGGCGCTTGGTCTTGATGCGGCCGTCCTGGGGCTTGCGCTTCTCCGCCACGTTCATGCGCCCGAGGATCTTCAGGCGGCTGGTGACGGCGGCGTTGACCTGGTCCGGCAGCTCGTGGATCGGGTGCAGCACGCCGTCGATGCGGAAGCGGATGCGCCCCACCTCGCGGCGCGGCTCGATGTGGATATCGCTGGCGCGCTGGTCGAAGGCGTGCTGCAGCAGCCAGTCGACGATATTGACGATATGCTGGTCGTCGGCGTCCGGGTCCTTGAGCTTGCCCAGTTCCAGCAGTTGTTCGAAGTTGCCGGCGGCGGAACTGCCCTTGAGGCCGCTGGCGCCGGAGATGGAGTTGGCCAGGGAGTAGAACTCGACACAGTAACGCCGGATATCCGCCGGGTCCGCCACCACCCGCTGCACGGCGCGGCCGCTGGTGTGCTCCAGTTGCTCCTCCCAACCACTCGTATAGGGCTGGGCCGTGGCCACCAGCAGCATTTCCGGGCTCGCCTCTACACAGAGAATCTGGTGGCGCTTGGCGAACTGGAAGCTCATCACCTCGGTCACCGCGCCCACGTTCACCTTGAGGGGATCGATATGGTAGAGGCCGTGGGAGGAAGTATCCGCCAGCCACTGGGTCAGGGTGGCCGCATCCAGCAGCTTGCCCGGGCGCTTGTGGTTCTCCAGTTCGCAGCTGGCGATATAGGAGAGGGGGTGCATCTGTGCCTGCTCGGCGGTGCGCGGCGTGCCGATCAGGCGGTTGGCATCCAGGCGGCTCACATAGCCCTGGGACACCAGGTCCTCCAGCAATCCCGGTAAATCCAGCAATCTGTCCGCCGCTCTGCTCACTGCCATTGGGGAAGCCCGTCACCTATTCTTTCTTATGCCCGAGGGCGCATTGTAGCTCTATCGACGACCTGCGACAGTGCACAATTCCCACCAGATTACCGAAATTGCATTGACTTGGGGTAACATGCCGCCCACTTCGAACCCAGAGCCCCATTTTAGGACCCAAAAAGGAGCTAATCATGCCCCTGTCCAATATCGCCAACCTGTTTGGCCGCTCGCCGATCAAACCGATCGAGAAGCATATGGCCACGGCCCACGAGGCCTCGGCGGACTTGATCCCCTTCTTCGAGGCCCTGATGCGGGGCGACCTGCCCGAGGCGGAGAAGATACAGCAGCGCATCTCCGCCAGTGAGAACCGCGCCGACGACCTCAAGAAGGACCTGCGCCTGCACCTGCCGGACAGCCTGTTCATGCCGGTGTCCCGCACCGACCTACTGGAACTGCTGCACGCCCAGGACGAGGTGGCCAACACCGCCCAGGATATCGCCGGCCTGGCCATAGGCCGCAAGATGCAGATCCCCGAAGCACTGCAGCCGCTGATGAAGACCTTCGTCGACAGTGCCGTGGCCACGTCCGAGCAGGCCCTGCGTGCCATCAACGAACTGGACGAACTGCTGGAAAGCGGCTTCGCCGGGCGCGAGGTGGATATCGCCCAACGCATGACCGAGGAGCTGGACGAACTGGAGCGCAAGTCCGACAAGCTGGAGGTGGAGATACGCGCGGCACTGTTCAAAATAGAAAAAGACCTGCCGCCGGTGGACGTGATGTTCCTCTACCGGGTCATTGAATGGGTCGGCGACCTGGCCGACCGCGCCCACAGCGTGGGTAACCGATTGCAGCTGTTGTTGGCGCGTTAGGGGGGCTAACCGTGGAAATTCTCAGTCAATACGGCACTATCCTGCTGATCCTGGCCTGTGTGTTCGGCTTTTTTATGGCCTGGGGCGTGGGCGCCAACGACGTGGCCAACGCCATGGGCACCTCGGTGGGCTCGCGCGCACTGACCATCCGCCAGGCGATCTTCATCGCCATGATTTTCGAGTTCGCCGGTGCCTATCTGGCCGGCGGCGAGGTGACCGCCACCATTCGCAAGGGCATCATCGATTCCGAGGTCTTCGCCGGGCACCCCGAGCTGCTCGTCTACGGCATGCTGTCGGCGCTGCTGGCTGCCGGCACCTGGCTGATGATCGCCAGTATCCTCGGCTGGCCGGTATCCACCACCCACTCCATCGTCGGCGCCATCGTCGGTTTCTCCGCGGTGGGCATCTCCACGGACGCGGTGGCCTGGGGCAAGGTGGGCTCAATCATCGCCAGTTGGGTGGTCTCCCCGGTGCTCGCCGGCGTCATCTCCTTCCTGTTGTTCCGCAGTGTGCAGCGGCTGATCCTCAACACCGAGGATCCCTTCGCCAACGCCAAGCGCTACATCCCCTTCTACATGTTTGCGGTGGGCTGGATGATCGCCATGGTCACCCTGACCAAGGGCCTCAAACACGTATTCAAGGACCTGGATATCAAGCTGGTCTTCTGGCAGGACGCGGGCATAGCCGCGCTGGTGGGACTGCTGGTGATGTTTGTCGGCATGGCCATGCTGAAGCGCATCAAGCGCGACCCGGCGCGGGAGAAGGACAACCGCTTCGCCAATGTGGAGCGGGTCTTCGCGATACTGATGATCTTCACCGCCTGCGCCATGGCCTTCGCCCACGGTTCCAACGACGTGGCCAACGCCGTCGGCCCGCTGGCGGCAGTGGTCAACACAGTGCAGAGCGGCGCGGTGGTGGCCAAGGCCACCATGCCCTCCTGGATTCTGCTGCTCGGCGGCCTGGGTATCGTCGTCGGCCTCGCCACCTACGGATTCAAGGTGATGGCCACCATCGGCAGGAAGATCACCGAGTTGACCCCGAGCCGCGGCTTCGCCGCCGAACTGGGCGCCGCCTCCACCGTGGTTCTGGCCTCCGGCACCGGCCTGCCGATCTCCACCACCCACACCCTGGTCGGCGCGGTGCTGGGAGTGGGCCTGGCGCGCGGTATCGGCGCACTGAACCTGCGCATGATCAGCACCATCGCCGTTTCCTGGGTGGTCACCCTGCCCGCCGGCGCCGGTATCGCCATTCTGTTCTTCTTTTTCTTCAAGGGCGTTTTTGGTTAACGGCGGCTGGCCACAACCGATCCGCTCTGATAAAAAGGGGAAGCCTTCTGCGCTTCCCCTTTTTTGTTTCCCCTGCGAAAAGGAATTTCCCATGCAACTGCCCATTTACCAGGCCGACGCCTTCACCTCCAAACTCTTCGGCGGCAATCCCGCCGCGCTGGTGCCGCTGCAGCAGTGGCTGGCGGATGAGCTGCTGCAGGCGATCGCCGCGGAAAACAATCTGGCCGAAACCGCCTTTACTGTGCCCGCCGCCGGCGGTTTCGAGCTGCGCTGGTTCACCCCCGCGGCGGAAGTACCCCTGTGCGGCCACGCCACCCTGGCGACGGCGCACCTGATGTGGACGGAACTGGACTGCGGCGAGGAAGTAATCCGCTTTTTTACCCAGAGCGGCGAACTGCGCGTGCGTCGCGCGGAGGAACTGATCGAGATGGACTTCCCGGCGCAGTCGCCGGAGGAGATTCCACTGGCGCCCGAATACGGGGTCGCCCTGGGCGCAGAGCCGCAGCGCGCGCTGGCCCGCGAGGGCAACAGCGACATGATGGTACTGGAGTTCACCGATGCGGCCGTGGTGGCGGAGCTGCAGCCGGACTTCCGCGCCATCGCGCAGCTCCCCTATCGGGGCGTCATCTGCACCGCCCCCGGCGACGGTTTCGACTGCGACTTTGTCAGCCGCTTCTTCGCGCCCGCCATCGGTATCGACGAGGACCCTGTGACCGGCTCCGCGCACACCCTGCTCACGCCCTACTGGGCGGAAAAACTGGACAGGGTCCGCCTGAATGCTCGGCAGATTTCCGCCCGCGGTGGCGAGATGGAGTGTGAACTGGCCGGCGAGCGGGTATTGATGCGCGGCCGGGCGATGACCTACCTGCGCGGGCAGATCACCCTCTAGGCATTACCAATAGTGATAGTGCAGCCGCTCATTCTTGCGCGGCCCGCGAATCTGCCAGATCAGCTCTATTTCCCCATCGTGCAGCAACAGCTCGGCGGTGTACTTGTCTCCGCCACAGATATGCGGCGCCGCCTGGCGAAAGCCGTGCTCGGTCACCGGCTGCAACTCGAACAGCAGCACCGGCGCGTCGCGGCGCAGGTGCTCGAGGCGCAGCGATGATCGCAGCAGCGTCCAGCGATAGCTGTTCTGCAGCTCCACCCCGCGCCCGTCGCTGTGGGTAAAGAGCGCCGCCTCGCGGAACAGCAGCTGTTCCCCATTCGCTCGCACCTCGACACTGCCGCGGCCGTGGCCGCGCCAGTCGGTAGCGGAGCCCGGGCCGTTGCTGGCGTTAAAGCTGAACTCGGTTACCCTTGCCAGCCGCGCCCACAGTTGCGCTATCGCTTTGGAATGATCACTGGCCACTGATAATTCACTGAATAAATGCCGTTACTGATTTTCACCACCCTGCTCTGGGCCTTCTCCTTCAGCCTGATCGGAGTCTACCTGGCCGGCCAGGTGGACAGCTATTTTTCCGTCCTGACCCGCGTGCTGCTGGCGGCACTGGTGTTCCTGCCCATGCTGCAGTGGCGCCGCTGTAACGTGCACACCGCACTGACGCTGATGACCATAGGCGCGATACAGCTGGGCCTGATGTATCTCTTTTACTACCAGTCGTTCCTGCTGCTCAGCGTGCCGGAGGTGCTGCTGTTTACCATTTTCACGCCGGTGTATATCTCCCTGCTCTACGACCTCCTGGCCGGGCGCTTCTCCCCCTGGAACCTGTTTGTCGCCGCGCTGGCGGTGCTGGGGGCGGCGGTCATCCGCTGGGATCAGTTGAACGGAGACTACTGGACCGGGTTTGCAGTCGTACAGGGCGCCAACCTCTGCTTCGCCACGGGCCAGGTCGCCTACAAACAGTTTATGCGTCGCGAGCAGCCCCTGCCTGCGCGGCAGACATTCGCCTGGTTCTTTCTCGGTGCCCTGCTTGTGGCTGTCACCGCCTGGCTGTGGCTCGGCAAACCCCGGTACCCGCAGACGACAGTGCAATGGGGCGTGCTGCTGTGGCTGGGACTGGTGGCCTCGGGCCTCGGCTTTTTCCTCTGGAACAAGGGCGCAACCCAGGTATCGCCGGGCACACTGGCGGCAATGAACAACGCACTGATTCCGGCGGGCCTGCTGGTGAATCTGTTAATCTGGAACCGCGACGCCGACCTCCCCAGGCTCGCCCTGGGCGGCGGCATCATTGTCGCGGCGGTAGTGATCAGCGAACTGCGCAATAAACGACAGGGAAGAAACCATGGCTAACGGCGCGATACCGGACCTGAAACAGCAGCTGCAGCAACTGGTGGCCTGCCCCAGCGTCAGCGCCACCGACCCCAAGCTGGATATGGGCAACCGCGGCGTGGTGGAGCTGCTCGCGGCCTGGCTGGAGACACTGGGTTTCGCGGTGGAACTGATGCCGATCGACGGCCGGCCGGACAAGGCCAATATGATCGCTACCTTAGGTAAGGGGGACGGTGGCCTGGTGCTGGCCGGGCACACGGATACCGTTCCCTACGATGAGGGTCTCTGGCAGTCGGACCCGTTCAAACTGGCCGATCGGGACAACCGCTTCTACGGCCTCGGCGCCACCGATATGAAGGGATTTTTCCCCATCGCCATAGAAGCGGCCAGGTCCTTCGTGGACAGGCCTCTGCAGCAACCGCTGATCATTCTGGCCACCGCCGACGAGGAGACGTCGATGGCTGGCGCCCGCGCCCTGGTAAAAGCCGGCCGCCCCAAAGCCCGCTACGCGGTGGTGGGTGAGCCCACCGGCCTGAAACCGATTCGCATGCACAAGGGCGCGATGATGGAGGCGGTGCGTATCACCGGCCAGTCAGGCCACTCCTCCAACCCGGCCCTGGGCGCCAATGCGCTGGAGGCGATGCATCAGGCCATCGGTGAACTGCTGAAGCTGCGCGGCGAATGGCAGGAGCGCTACCGGAATCCCGGATTTGCGGTACCCGTGCCGACAATGAACCTGGGCTGTATTCACGGCGGCGACAACCCCAACCGCATCTGCGGCTTCACCGAACTGCAGTTCGACGTGCGCCCGCTGCCCGGCATGGCGCTGGACGATCTGCGCGCAGAACTGGACCGGCGCCTGCACGCCTGTGTCGGGGACGAAAAAATCAAACTGGAGTACGCACCGCTGTTTCACGGCACCGAGGCCTTCGAGCAGGACATCCATTCGGAGCTGGTAAGAGTGGCGGAGAGGCTCACCGGACACAGTGCCGAGAGCGTCGCCTTCGCCACAGAGGCCCCCTACTTCAAGAGTATGGGCATGGACACCATCGTGCTGGGCCCGGGGGATATCGACCAGGCGCACCAGCCGGATGAATATCTCGGTCAGGAGCGGATTCTGCCGATGGTGGAAGTGCTGCGCGGGCTAATCGCGAGATTCTGCCTCTGATTCTTTTCGCATTCCCTCCCGCAGGGTGCGCCGTGCGCACCGCTCTGGGCCGGCGCGGGTTCCAGGCTTTCGGTGCGCGCGGCGCACCCTACGGCTGCCAGTCCGCAGGTTGAGCTGAGCGCAGCGAAGCCCAACGGTTGTCGCGGCGATGTTGGGGTTCGCAAAGCTCACCCCAACCTACGCGCACCCTACGATTGCCAGCCCCCAGTCCTCGACAATTTACGGTATATTCGACAGACGCCTGAACATATACGGAATATAAAGTTAGTGAGCGACAACAACGCCTCCCTGAACTGGTTTCGCCACGCCGCGCCCTATATCAACGACCTGCGCGGCCGCACGCTGGTGATCGGCCTTCCCGGCGATGCACTGGAACACGCGAATTTCCGCAACCTGGTGCACGACCTGGCTCTGCTCGCCAGTCTCGGCGTGCGCCTGGTGGTGGTGCACGGCGCGCGCGCGCAGGTGAATCGCGCCCTGGCCGAGCGCGGTATCGAAAACCAGTTTCACGGCAACACCCGCGTGACAGACCGCGAGACGCTGGAAGTCATCAAGGCAGCGGTGGGCAAGCTCCGCTTCGATATAGAGGCGGCCTTCTCCCAGGGGTTGCCCGACTCCCCCATGGCGCGCTCGGCACTGAAAGTGGTCTCCGGCAACTTCGTTACCGCGCGTCCCATCGGCATACTCAACGGCGTGGATCTGCGCTGGACAGGTTCGGTGCGGCGCATGGAAGTGAACACCATCGAACGGGCATTGGAACAGGGCGCACTGGTATTGCTGTCGCCGCTGGGCACCTCGCTCACTGGTGAACTCTTCAACCTGAACTACCTGGATCTGGCGACTGAAGCGGCGCGCTCACTGCGGGCGGAAAAGCTGGTGCTGTTTCGCGAGGCGCCGCAACTTCTGGTCGATGGCGAGACAGTGAATGAACTCAGCATAGTGCAGGCGGAACAGATGGCCGACCGGGTGGAGAGCGAGGCGCTGCGCTGTGCCATCGCCGCCTGCAATTCCGGCACAACCCGCACCCACCTGCTGAGCTACGCCCAGGACGGCGCCCTGGTGCAGGAACTGTTCCGCCGCGAGGGCGCCGGCACCATGATCTACCGCGACAGCTACGAGGTGATTCGCCGCGCGCGCATCGAGGATGTGGGCGGTATCCTCGGCCTGATCCGCCCGCTGGAGAAGCAAGGCATCCTGGTGCGCCGCTCGCGGGAGAAACTGGAGGCGGAGATAGACCACTTCACCCTGGTGGAGGTGGACGGCACGCCGGTGGCCTGCGCGGCCCTCTACCCGATACAGGACGAACGCGGAGAGGCGGTCGCGGCAGAGATCGCCTGCGTGGCCATCCACCCGGATTTTCGCGGCGGCGGCCGCGGCGCCAAGCTGCTGCACCACCTGGAGCGCCAGGCCGGTGTGTTGGGACTGAAAGAGCTGTACGTACTGACCACCCAGACGGAGCACTGGTTTATCGAACAGGGCTTCGGCCAGGTGGCGGTGGCGGACCTGCCGGCGTCGCGGCAGTCGCTGTACAACATCCAGCGCAATTCGCGGGTCCTGCGCAAGCGGCTTGCTTCATAACTCAAGTTTCGGAGCTCACAAGCCGCGGCCGCTGGGCGGGATAGTTTTTCCTCCCCAGCGGTTCAGCAAGATAACCATCCTAAAGCTGTGCACAGGCCACAGGGTCTGCGCGAAACCATCCCTGCCAGAAGCTTTTTTTGTTAAGCTGTCGCTCCCATTTTGTACAGCCGGATTCAAGCCATGCCCCAGTATCGCTCCCGTACCTCCACTGCCGGTCGCAACATGGCCGGCGCCCGCGCCCTGTGGCGGGCCACCGGTATGAAGGACGACGACTTCCAGAAACCGATCATTGCCATCGCCAACTCCTTCACCCAGTTCGTGCCCGGCCATGTGCACCTGAAGGATATGGGCCAGTTAGTGGCGCGGGAGGTAGAGCGGGCCGGCGGCGTGGCCAAGGAATTCAACACCATCGCCGTGGACGACGGCATCGCCATGGGCCACGACGGCATGCTCTACAGCCTGCCCAGCCGCGAGATCATCGCCGACTCGGTGGAGTATATGGTCAACGCCCACTGCGCCGATGCGCTGGTGTGCATTTCCAACTGCGACAAGATCACTCCCGGAATGCTGATGGCGGCGCTGCGGCTGAATATCCCGGTGATCTTCGTCTCCGGGGGCCCCATGGAGGCGGGCAAGACCAAGCTGGCCGAGCACAAGCTGGACCTCGTCGATGCGATGGTGATCGCCGCCACCGACTCCGCCTCCGACGAGATGGTGGCCGAATACGAGCGCTCCGCCTGCCCCACCTGCGGCTCCTGCTCCGGCATGTTCACCGCCAACTCGATGAACTGCCTGACCGAGGCACTGGGCCTGTCCCTCCCCGGCAACGGCACCCTGCTGGCGACCCACGCGGACCGCGAGCAGCTGTTCCTGCGCGCCGGCCGCGAGATAGTCGCCCTGGCCAAGCGTTACTACGAAGGCGACGACGACAGCGCACTGCCGCGCAGCATCGCCAACCGCGCCGCCTTCGAAAACGCCATGGCCCTGGATATCGCCATGGGCGGATCGACCAACACCATTCTGCACCTGCTGGCCGCGGCCCAGGAAGGCGAGGTGGACTTCACCCTGGCGGATATCGACCGCCTGTCCCGCAAAATTCCGCAGCTGTGCAAGGTGGCGCCGAACACGCAGAAATACCATATCGAGGACGTGCACCGCGCCGGCGGCGTTATGGCGATCCTGGGCGAACTGGAGGCGGCCGGCCTGCTGGACGCCTCCCTGCCGACGGTGCACAGCGCTTCCATGCTCGAAGCGCTGAGCCAGTGGGATATCCGCCGCACCGATGACGCGTCGGTGCACGACTTCTTCCGCGCCGGCCCCGCCGGTATTCCGACGCAGACCGCCTTCAGCCAGAACACCCGCTGGCCCAGCCTCGACGGCGACCGCGAGAACGGCTGTATCCGCTCGGTGGAACACGCCTACTCCGCCGAGGGTGGCCTGGCGGTACTCTTCGGCAACCTGGCCCCTAACGGCTGTGTGGTGAAGACCTCCGGCGTGGACGAGGCGCTGTGGAAATTCGAGGGTCCGGCCCATATCGTCGAGAGCCAGGACGCCGCGGTGCGGCATATCCTCGACGGCCAGGTGAAGGCCGGTGAGGCGGTGATAGTGCGCTACGAGGGCCCCAAGGGCGGGCCGGGGATGCAGGAGATGCTCTACCCGACCAGCTACCTGAAGTCCAAGGGGCTGGGCAAGTCCTGCGCATTAATCACCGACGGGCGCTTCTCCGGCGGCACATCCGGCCTGTCCATCGGCCACGTGTCCCCGGAGGCCGCTTCCGGCGGCGCCATAGGGCTGGTTGAAAACGGGGATACCATCCGCATCGACATACCGGCGCGCACAATCGAAGTCCTTGTCAGCGACGAGGAGCTGCAACTGCGCCGCGGGGCGATGCAAGCGAAAGGCGCGGACGCCTGGAAACCCGCCGAGGCGCGCCCGCGCAAGGTGAGCAAGGCGCTGAAAGCCTATGCGCTGCTGGCCACCAGTGCCGACAGGGGCGCGGTGCGGGAGATCGATGAATAGCCTTACTCAATGTAGGAGCGGCGGGGCGGCCATCCGCCCATGGCCGCGATCGAGCTACCCGAATACTCCTGGACATGGATCGCGGCCATGGGCCGCTCCCGGCCGGACCGCTCCCGGCCGGACCGCTCCTACAGCCTACTAATCCGCCATTTTATATCTGATCCGGTTGCGCACCCCGTGGCGCTCCACCGGTACGCCGTCATCCAGCTGCGGCTGGTATTTGAACCTGGCCGCTGCCGCAACCGCGGAGCGGTTGAAGATATCCGTTGGATTGCCGGCGCTGTCGTAGCCCGCCACCGCGCGCACATCCCGGACGCTGCCGTTTTTTGTGATGGTGAACTCGACCACTACATAGCCCTCGATGCCCCGCCGCAGTGCTGCCCGGGGATAATTCGGTGCCGGCTTGAAGAAGGGCAGCGGATCCCGGCTGACGCTGATGGTCGGCCCGCCATCGTCGGTGGGCGCGGGGGGCGCTATGGTGATGGTGGGGTCCACTTCCGTCACCCGGGTTTCAATCGGCGGTGCGACCGGTTGCGGCGGCGGATTCACAGGCCTTACCGGCGGCTGCACTATCTCCTCCGTGCGATTCAATTCCGGCAGCACAACCTCCTGTACCTTCGGCAGTGGATCGTGCGGTGGCGCCACGTAATCGGTGGCGATCAAGCGGCTCATGGCGAACACCAGTAACACGGTGATCGCCGCTGCCAAGACGAAACTGCGACCGTAGAGCGCAAGTTGATGAAAGGAAAAAACAAAGGGATTGGCCAAGGTAGTGGAAAGTGGCGAATAAGCTCTATCCATAACACCTCTCCTGTTTATTGTTAGGGTGTCGAATCGGCAGCCCACCCCTCATTGGGACAGGTGCCGGCGTTGGAAAAAGCTGATCAGCTACCTTTACTATTTAGTCGATTTATACGAATTTGCAAATAATTCGCAATCGCAAGTACATTTTTTAATCAAAACCGAGTTCAAATAAAAAGGCCGCACATTTCTGTGCGGCCTTTTCGATGAGAAGTGTGGCAATCGTTAAATTGCCAGCTGCTCCTCGCGCTTCTTCTCGCTCTCGACGAAAGCAATCCACTGGGTGGCAAACTTCTCGGAGCGCTTATCCTTTTTCGCTGCCTTGAGATGCTTCAGTGCGCTGTCGTACTTCTTCAGGTTGGTGTTGGCCATACCCAAGACGATGTACAACTGGTCCGGGCGCTTGATGCCGCCTTTCTTCAGCGCCTTGCTGCCCATTTCGATGGCTTTCTCATTCTTGTCCAGGTCCAGGTAAATGCCGGCCAGACGTGAATAGATATCACCCTTGTCGGACAGCTGGGCTGCGGCTTCCAGTTCGGGGATCGATTTCTGCAGCTCCTGGGCCATCTGGTACGCCTGGGCCAGGGTTTCCAGATTCTTGGAGGTGCGCTTGATCTTCTTCTCGTCGAGCCCCTTCTTGATCACCTTGGCGCCCTTGTAGGGTACCTCGTGCCCCATGAAGAGATAGGCCATATTCAGCAGCTCTTTCTCTTTCTGCAGGGCGCCGGCGATATAGGCCGCTTCCATCATGTGCAGCTGGTCTTTCTCGCGCTTCAGCTCGCCGTACATACCCGCAAGCTGCTTGTAGTACTCGCCTTTCGGGTAGTGCTTGACCAGCTTCTCGAGAATACTGGTTACCTTCTTGTAATCATTCTTCTCATAGTAGAGGAAACGCTGCAGGCCGAACCAGTTCTCCTTCGGCACCTTGCCCTCTTTCTCGTACATCGACACCGCGGTGTTGATGTCCGAGAGCGCCCTGCCGTTATCACCCTTCTGGTAATAGGCCTGGCCGCGCAGGGCGTAGGAATCCGCAGTGATCTGGTCCTTGTCGGCGGCGGCGAACCACTTGTTCAGGTAGTTGATCGCCTGGTCGTAGTCCTCGGTCACGAAATACAGCTGGGCAACGGTCAGCAGCGTACCCACTTCCAGTGCCACCGGCAGGTTGGCTTCACCCTGCTGCAGCACCTTCTTGTAGTAGGTGATCGCTTCCCGGTACTTCTCCATGCTGTAGTAGACGAAGCCGTAGAAATAGTACATCTGCGCTATTTCATAGCCGTTGTAATTGCTCTTGCCGGCTTCCATTTCCCGCAGCGCCGCCAGCGCTCCGTTCCAGTTCTGCGCGTCGGCCGCCTCCTGCACCTTGCCCAGCTTCTTGAACACATTCTCCCGCATCGCGGGCACTTTACGTGTCTTCTCCTGGGCCTCGGCCTTGGCGAAGGGCGCTTCGACGCCGGCCGCTTCCAGCACGGTGACACTCACCGCCGGTGCCAATACCAGGGGCAACGCCACCGCGGTCCGCAAAGAGCTGCGCAAGACGAACTTGGACAGACCTTTCGTCATGGTCGTCATATTCATAGTTGCGTCCTCTTTAGTTCTTGGCCATGTTGAAGCTGATCTTGGTTTTCACACCAGGTACTTCGATCGCCTCGCCGTCGACCACCCGCGGCTTGTACTTGTACTTCAACGCGGACTTGATCGCCGCAGAGTTGAAGATGCTGGTGGGGTTGCCGTCCAGGGTGAAGGCCTCCACCACGCGCGGGTCGCGCACGGAACCGTTCTTGGTCACGGTGTACTCGACAATCACATAGCCCTCGATGCCCCGCTGAAGTGCGCGGCGCGGATACTGCGGCTGCACCTTCACGATGGGCAGGTAGTCACCCTCGCTGAAGGCTCCGCCCAGACCACCGATCTTCAGGTCTGCACTCGCACGCGGTGCGGACATGCTGATGGCGTCATCCAGGTCCGGCTGGTCGAATTCGGGCTCCGGCATTTCCGGCGGCGGGGTTTCCGGCTCGTCGGGCTTGTCCGGTTTGCTGGTGTCGTATTGGGTTTCGATCTTCTGCTCAGGCATCACCACATCGGCAACCTTGATTCGCTCCTCCTCATCGGGAGCCCCAAGGTTTGCCGCAATCAGCTGATGCATGGTGAAGATGAGGCCGAAGGTAGTGGCTACCGCCAGCGTACCCGCCCCTAATAGTCTTACCGGATTCATAGCTGTTAACTCTTTTCTGTCGCGACCGAAACTTTCTCGATACCAATCTTCCTGGCGGCGTCCGCAATCAGGGCGACCTTCTCGATACTCGCTTCCTTATCGGGCTGAATTACCAACCACCCTTTCGGGTTTTCGGCGTAGAGGCGCTCCAGGGTGAGTTTCACCTGGCGCTCATCGACTCTCTCCTTGGCAATCCAGATTTCGTCGTTTTCGTTGATCGCTACCAGAATAGAGGTGGTCTTGAGTTCAGCCTGTGTCGCTTCCGGCTTCAACACATCGACACCTGGTTCCTTGATAAAGGTGGCGGTGACGATAAAGAAGATCAGCATGATGAACACCACGTCCAGCATGGGCGTGAGGTCGATAGCACCTGCTTCTTCTTCTGCCGTATTTTGATTTCTGCTCATAGCAACTCTCTTAGCAACTTTCTCGGCGGGGCCGCGGAGAGCCCCGGCGGAAGTTTCTGGCTTGGCTAAACCTTCGCGGCAAATAGAGCCAGGCTGTATCTGCCGCCTGTGGTGCCTTAGTGATCCATCGTCAGATGGTCTTCCAGCAGCTGGGTTTCGCGCTGCGCCTTGCGGGTGATGTAGGTGTTGGCAAATACGCCAGACAGTGCCGCAACCATGCCCGCCATTGTCGGGATAGTCGCCATGGAGACACCGCTGGCCATCTGCTTGGCATCACCGCCGCCGGTAATCGCGAGAACATCGAACACGTTGATCATGCCCCAGACGGTGCCCAGCAGCCCGAACAGGGGCGCCAGGGCCACACAGGCCTGGATCATGTCCATATTGTCCTGGATCTTCTCGGATACCCGGGAAATCAGCGCTTCGCGAATGCGGTGGGCATTCCAGGATTTGCGCTCGGAGCGCTCCTCCCACTGGTCCACCGCACCTTGAACGTCTTCCTTCAACGATTTGTGGAAGTAGAAGACCCGCTCAAAAATCAGCGTCCACATAAAGAAGGTCAGGCCGGCGATCAGAAACAGTACTGGCCCGCCCGACGCCATAAAGGCGTTGACGGCGGCCCATGCGTCAGTCAATGCGTGCATGTTGCCGCCCTCCTGTTATTTACGCTCAGTGTTTTCCGCCACGATACCGGCGCTCTGCTCATCCAGGATGTGCAGGATGCGCTTGGCGCGGCCGTTCACGACGGTGTGCATCAGTACGGTCGGGATGGCGACACACAGACCCAGTACTGTGGTTACCAGTGCAGCGGAGATACCGCCCGCCATGGCTGTCGGATCGCCGGCGCCGAAGATGGTGATCGCCTGGAAGGTCTGGATCATACCGGTCACGGTACCCAGCAGACCCAGCAGCGGGGCCACCATGGCGATGATCTTCAGCAGGTTCAGGCCGGACTCGATGGCCGGGCGCTCTTTCAGCACCGCCTCTTCCATCTTCAGCTCCAGGGTTTCGCCGTCCACACCCTTGTTCTCTTCGGCAACGGCCAGTACACGACCCAGCGGGTTGTTGGTATTGGCAGAGGAAGAACGCAGTTGGGCGTTGACCTTGGCACTTACGCCGGACAGCACGATCAGGCGGAAGATGGCCAGCAGCATGGCGACCACACCGACGGCGGTGATGATATAACCCACCGGGCCACCCTGATGCCAGCGCTCGACCAGGCTCGGGCTGTTGATCATGGCCTTCAGGTAGGAGCCGCCGGTCGGGCCAGTCGGGTCGACGCCGAAGGGACTGAAGCCGGAAGTGGCGCTCTGCAGGTTCTCGGCCATGCTCAGGTACTTGCCGTCGGGCTGGCGGACCAGCTCGGCCAGTTTATGGGCGTCGTTCATTTCCAGGTACTTGCCGTTGGAAACGATGTTGAAGTTACCAACACGCACCACTTCCTGCTCGGCCTGCTCGCCGTCGGGCTTGATCACGGTGGTGTTGAACTTGACTACCTTGCCGGATTCGATGGTCTCGCGCTGCATCTCGTACCACAGACGCTCGATTTCCTCGATGGTCGGCAGTTTGGTATTGGAGCTCATTTTCGCGAGCAGCTGATCGAGAAACTCGGTGCGGCCCGGGTACTGGGCAGACACCAGGGAGCTGTCGATATTGGCGCGCAGGTCGGCGGCGGTGGAGCTCATGTGACCAAAGAGCTCTTTCAGGGAGCCCATGCGCTCGTCCAGCTGCTGGCGCTTCTGCTGAACCATCACTTCCTGCTCCTGGTACTTGGCTTCCAGGCGCGCGGAGCGCTCTTCTTCAGCGGTGCGGGTGTTCTTGGCCTGGGTCAGCAGGGCCTGCTGGTTGGCCTTCTGGCGACGGAAATCCGCTTCGCGCTGCTTGTGTTCCTTGGATTCGGCAATCTTGGACTGCTGAACCATCTTCAGCAGCTGGTCCAGGGAAGAGGCCTTGTCCTGGGCAACGGCGGAGACACTGATCAGGCCAGCCGCTGCTGCAACTAATACGCGTTTGGCGATAGAGGTTTTCATTGCGCTGCCTCCGGAGCCGGAATCGGCATGGTCATGATGTCAGTAGTGGCCTGCTTCTTGGCAATTTTCAGGCCGTTCATGAGGGCGCGGCGGTATTCGCCGGCGTCGATCTCGGTCCAGGCCTTCTGCTCTTTGTCGTAGGCCAGGGAGATCTTGGAGTCGGTGGTCTGCGCCAGCAGGGCGATACGACCGATCTGCAGTACGTTGACTTCGCGATCCTGACCGTTGACGTTCAGGGTATCGCTGTAGCTGTCGATCTTGCGCGCGTACTCGGCTTCGAAGTTGTACAGCTCCAGTACCTGGCGGAATTTCTCCGCAACAGTGACATCGGAGCGGTCCATATTGTTCTTCACGCCCTCGAGGTTGGCCATGCGCTCTTCAATCTTGAAGGGCATATCCAGCTCGACGAACTGCTCCAGGCCTTCCAGCATACGCAGGATCAGCGGCTGGATCTGGCGCTCGATCACGGTGACGTTTTCGATGGACTCGTCCAGTTCCTTGATCACTTCCAGCTGGTTGGCCAGCTGCTTTTCGAGCTGGCGGTTGTAGACGCGCAGCCCCTCGATTTCCTTGTTTACCACCTTGAAATCCTGCAGCAGGCTGCTGGTCTCTTCGGCAATCTTGTCGATGCGCTTCTGAGAGGCCTGAGCAGCAGTGGTCTTCTGCTGGCCTACGGCGAGGACGTTATCGAGAGTATCCGCAGTGGCTACGCTGCCGTAGAGCGCGCCGGCAGAGAGCGCAGTGGTCAGCGCCACAGCCATGAATCGCTTGGTTTTCATTAGACCCCCCAGTGGGTTCAATATTTCACAACATGGTCGCGATGAGTTAGCTGCCACAACGCGGTGTCCTTTTGTTTTAAAAACAGTGGTGTGAAGACAGCTAAGAGCCGCACATTGTAAACAGCCGATTTGATTATTCAAATGCCGATTGACAGTATCGGCCCGCATGGGTAGCAAGGTAACAACCGGGTAACAAACCCGGGTCACATGCACACATTTGCGGCGGCGCTCCCTGTGTGAGCAGTGGTGAAACTTACCAGAATGATCAACTTTTAATCAAGTTGTTTTTATTTTGACCTGTCATACTGAACTAAACAGTAGCTATATTCGTCCCTGTCGGACACCGGGTAACATTCGCGACCACTTTCGCGCCAGCAGTCATCCAATACCGGGAAGAAGGCATCCCCCTCCACCTCGGCATCCACCTCGGTGATATAGAGGCGCGCCGCCCGCGGCATCGCCTGGCGGTAGATCTGCGCCCCGCCGATCACCATCACCTCGCCGGCGCCGGTCTCGGCGGCCGACTGGCGGGCCATCTGCAGGGCCTGCTCCAGGGACGTCGCAGACTTTACCCCATCGGCGCGCCAGTCGGGGTTGCGGCTGATCACAATATTGTCGCGCCCGGGCAGGGGGCGGCCGATGGACTCGAAGGTCTTGCGCCCCATGACCACCGGCTTGCCGAGGGTGGTGCGCTTGAAGAACTGCAGGTCCCCGGACAGGCGCCAGGGCAGCTCGTTGTCCCGACCTATGGCGCCGTTGCGGGCGACGGCGGCGATCAGGGCGATTGGAACGTCCTTCATCGCAACTACTCACCCCCTCGGGACCGGGGACCCGGGTAAAAATGCCAGAGCCCGGTGCTGAGGCCCTGATGCCGGGGGCCATTTGGGAAATGTTTGCCGATGAGGCTTTTTCCCAAATGGCCACCGGCAGCAGGGCCGCCTAGGACTTTCTTACTGGCAGCAGGAAAGGGGGCTGTAGTTACCTTCATCTATATACCTAATACCTATGGATGGGGCCGCGGGTGCCACACAACTATACCGCCACCGGCGCCGGGATATGCGGATGCGCCTCATAGCCGCGCAGTTCGAAGTCCTCGAAGCGGAAGGCGAAGAGGTCGGTCACTTCGGGGTTGAGGTGCATCTGCGGCAACGGCAGCGGCCGGCGACTCAACTGCTCCTCCACCTGCTCCATATGGTTGGAATAGAGGTGGGCGTCGCCGAAGGTGTGGATAAACTCCCCCGGCTCCAGGCCGCACACCTGCGCGATCATCAACGTCAGCAGGCTGTAGGAGGCGATATTGAAGGGCACGCCGAGAAAGATATCCGCGCTGCGCTGGTACAGCTGGCAGGACAGCTTGCCGTCTGCGACGTAGAACTGGAAGAGCGCGTGGCAGGGGGCCAGGGCCATGCGCCCGGCGCGGGCATTGTCCGCCGGGGACACCCCCTCGTCCGGCAGATCGGCCGGATTCCAGGCGCTGACGATCAGGCGGCGGGAGTCCGGGCGGCTCTTCAGCTGCTCGAGCAGCTGCGCTATCTGGTCGATATGGCGGCCATCCGGCGCCGGCCAGGAGCGCCACTGGCGACCGTAGACAGGCCCCAGGTCACCCTCCCCGGTGGCCCATTCATCCCAGATTCGCACGCCGTGCTCCTTCAGGTAGGCGATATTGGTGTCGCCGCGCAGGAACCACAACAGTTCGTGGATGATCGAGCGCAGGTGGCACTTCTTGGTGGTGATCAGCGGAAAGCCCTCGGCCAGGTCGAAGCGCATCTGGTAGCCGAACACGCTCAATGTGCCGGTGCCGGTGCGGTCGCTCTTGCGGGTGCCGTTATCGCGCACATGGCGCATCAGGTCGAGATACTGCTTCATTTACTGCGCTCCCCCTTTCGCCTGAGTGCGGCCTTCCGGCAGCGGCTGGGTGCGGTAGCTCCACACCAGCAGGGCTATGCCGGCGGCGATCATTGGCAGGCTCAGCTCCTGGCCGCGGGTCATCCAGCCGAACAGCTCGAGACCGATATGGGCGTCGGGTTCGCGCACGAACTCCACCGAGAAGCGGAAGATTCCGTAGAGGGTCAGGAAGAGGCCGCCGACGGCGAGGCGCGGGCGCGGCTTGCTGGAGAACCACCACAGCACCGCAAACAGCACCAGCCCCTCGAGGAAGGCCTGGTACAGCTGCGAAGGGTGGCGCACCAGCAGCTCCGGATCCCGCGGGAACACCATACCCCAGGGCACATCCGTGGGGCGGCCCCAGAGTTCCTGGCCAATAAAGTTGCCGATGCGGCCGAGCCCGAGGCCGATTGGCACCAGCGGCGCGACAAAGTCGATCAGGGCCGGGAAGGTGGTGCCTATCTTGCGGGCGTAGAGGGTCGCGGCCAGCATCACGCCTATCAGGCCGCCGTGGAAGCTCATGCCCCCCTCCCACACCTTGAACAGGGACAGCGGGTCGGCCAGCAGCTCGCCGAAGTTATAGAAGAACATATAGCCGAGGCGCCCCCCCACCACGACGCCGATGGCGCAGTAGAGGATCAGGTCCTCCACTTCCGACTTGATCACCGGCGACCAGGGCTTGGCTGCGCGCCTCAGCGCGAGCCACCAGGCGGCGACAAAGCCGGCCAGGTACATGAGACCGTACCAGTGCACTTTCAGCGGACCGATGGCCACGGCCACCGGGTCGATTTCGGGGTAGGGGATCATGGAAACTTCACAGTTGTTGGCAAGTGCGTTGAGTTGGGCGAAATGTTACCAGCTAAACAGGGGGAGAGTAATGCGGAATGCGGAATGCGGACAAATCTGCCGGGAGCAGATTTGCACAGCCGAAGGCTGCCCGCGAAGCGGGTGAAGCGCAGGGGCGCACTTCATGAATGCGGACAATCTTAACTGTCACCGCTACCATTCCGCATTAACGCAGCACATCCCTGTGCTGCACCCCTGCGGGGCAGCCTTCGGCTGCTCAAATCGGCTATCCTGCCGTTTTGTCCTCATTCCGCATTTCCACCATGTGCCTATTGTTATTCGCCTATCGCTGTCACCCCCGCTACCCGCTGTTGCTGCTGGCCAACCGCGACGAGTTCTACGACAGGCCCACGGTGCCGGCCGCCCCCTGGGAGGAAGGGGGGATGGTGGCCGGGCGCGACCTGCAGGGGGGCGGCACTTGGGCCGGCATCGCCCGCGGTCGCGCTGCAGCGGTTACCAATATCCGCGAACCCCAGGTGCCCACCCCACGCAATCCGCTGTCCCGCGGCGATATACCGCGGGATTTCCTGCGCGGCAACACAGCGCCGGGCGACTTCGCGATGAGCCTGGATGAGCAGCGCTACCGTGGCTTCAACACCCTGATGTTCCAGCTAGGAGCGGACAGCGAACTGGTCTGTGCCGGCAACCGCCACCGCCCTTTCTCCTTTACGGACGGCGTGCACGGCATCTCCAACGGCGCCCCCGACGCCCCCTGGCCCAAGGTCGAGAAAGGCAGGGCCGGTGTGCGGGGGCTGCTGCAGCGCATGGGCGGCGAAATCACCGAGGACAATTTCGTGCGCCCGGCCCTGGCGCTGCTGCGGGACAGAACCCCGGCGCGACCGGAGGATCTGCCCGACACAGGGGTGGGCCCGGAACTGGAGCTGGCCCTGTCGCCGGTATTCGTGCAGATAGACAGACGCGATGACTTCCCCACCACCGCGGCCGGCGGTGAGACCGGCGGCTACGGCACCCGAGCCAGCACCCTGATCGCCATCGACAGCCGCGGCGTCAGCCGGATCTGGGAACAGAACTACGACAAGGGTGAGCCATCGGGACCGCTGCGTCACTTCACTCTCGACTAGCCCCGCTCCGGGCGGCCCTGCTGCCGGGGACCGTTCGCTCAACAGCCTCATCGGTCTATCTACCAGCCGCAGACGCTTTTCCCGAACGGCCCCCGGCATCAGGGCCTTCGCACAGAGCTGCGGTGTTCTTCCCGAATCCCGATAGCGTCAAATGAATCCAGCGCCAAGCAAATCCCGGATTTGTTGCCATACTTATTTCCACAGGCTGAATTTGGTTGAGTTACGCGCAATGTGGCTCGAACCACGGCCTACATAAAGGAAGGTCGCGCGGGACGCATGACACAGGCGGGCCGTCGGTACATATCGACGAACAACAGGATCGGTCCGCCGCAGGTTGGGAAGGTATGAACGATCTGGCGTCCGGCTCGCAGACCGCAAACCGGGCCCTGCAGTATCGCTGAGGTACCATGTCGTATTTCAACCCAGAGCGCCGCACACGCAAATCACCGCTGCCGCTGCTGACCCTCGGCAGCCTGTGCGTCTTTGCCCTTTACTACGCCTTCGCCGCCAATCGGGAGACGGTGCCGGTGCTGCCGGAAAATGCCGTGCGCCCGCACCTGGTGCACTGGCTGGAGGAGAATCCCGACGCCTGGCCGGCACAGGACCCCATTTTCAACCCCGCTGCCGTCCGCCGCATCTACCAGCGCACCGACTATCGGCTGCTGTGGTTCGACAACTACAGCCTCAGCGACACCGCAAACGACCTGCTCAAGCAGCTCACCGCAGCCAGTTCCGGCAACCCCAGCAGCATGGTGGACTACCGCTACCACCTGGGCTATTTCGACCGCACCCTGCGCGACACCCCGCAGCGGCTGCAGATGGCCGCAGTACTCGACGTGCTGTTGACCGATGCCTTCGTGTCCTACGCCCAGGACACCCAGTTGGACAAGCTCAACCCCAAGAGCCGCCCGCCGCGGGACATCACCCCCGTCTATCACATCGACGGCGGCTTCCGCCTGGCCCGCTTCAGTGCGCCGCGGCAGACATCCCCCAACCTCAGCGGGCGCCAGTACTTCCGCGGCTACAACCGCGGCAGAGATGCCGCCGACAGCCGCAGCAGTGGCTATTACGCGCGCGACTACAGCCGCCAGCGCTATTACAACAACCGCGAGCGCGATTACAGCACCGACCGCTCGCGCCACTATTCGACCTGGGGCAGTCGCAGCTACAACAATCGCTCCTACAGCACCCGCAATTACACCAACCAGGTCGACGGAAGCCAGGGCGGCCTGCCGCCGATAGGCCGGGTGCCCGAGAACAGCGAAGGCCCCTATATCGAGGAGAACACCCCCTACGGCGGTGACGCCTCGGCCCTGCGCGACGAACTGGCGCGCCTGCGCGGCATCTCCGCCAGCGGCCGCTGGCGCCCCCTCCCCCCGGGACCGGCAATGACCATAGGCGCGCGCCACCCCCACGTGGCCCTGCTGCGCAATATGCTGGCCCTCTACGGCGACTACTACAGCTATGGCGGCGAAGCCAACAGCGACAGGTTCGACCGGCGCCTGCACGAGGCGGTACTGCGCTTCCAGCAGCGCCACGGCCTCAAGCAGGACGGCATCGTCGGCCGCGAGACCCGCAAGCGCCTGAACCTGTCCCCGGCCGCGCGGGCGCAGATAGTGGAGACCAATATCCGCCGCCGCGAGCAGCTGCCGGCGAACCTGGGGAGCCGCTTTATCCAGGTCAACGTGCCCGAGTACAAGCTGCACTATGTGGAAGACGACAGGGTCAAGCTGTCGATGAACGTGGTGGTGGGCAAGAAGATTCATGAGACGCCTGAGATCACCACCCGCGTCAGCAAGGTGATTTTCAATCCCACCTGGACGGTGCCGCGCAGCATCCTGGTGAACGAACTGCTGCCCAAGGCGCGAGCCAATCCCCAAGGCATGGAGAACATGGGCTACCGGGTGGTCAGCGGCAGCGGCGAGCACCTGCCCCTGACCCCGAAAAACCTGTCCGCGGCCGGCGCCGGTTCCTACCTGATGCGCCAGCTGGGCGGCGAGGACAATATCCTCGGCCGGGTGAAGTTCGAGATTCCCAACAAGCACGATGTCTACCTGCACGACACCCGCGCCCGCAGCCTGTTCACCCTGACCGACCGCGACTACAGCCACGGCTGTGTGCGCCTGGAGAAGCCCCGCCACCTGGCCGAGGCGCTGCTGCGGCCCGAGGGCGACTGGGACCAGTGGCGCATCGACCAGTTGACCACCGGCGACGAGACCACCGAGGTCAGGCTGGCGCAGAAGGTCAAGGTTTACATCACCTACTGGACCGCCTGGGTGGACGGCCAGGGGCGCCTCAACTTCCGCGACGATATCTACGGCAAGGACGGTCTCTCCGCCAATCAGTGGTGAGTGCCCGGTGGTCAGTGGTCGGTGATTGATGCTCCGCCACCACTGACCGCTAACCACCGGCCACCAATATTCCCTAAAGGTATTTCGACCCACTCCCCCCACAGGTTACCAATGTGAGCAGGCGAATCGTCCGGCTTACAGGGGTGACCCATGGGTGTTGGCAATCAGCTTCGCGACTCTTCTCACCACAGCGCCGCCCGCCACTGCAGTGCCCTGGCGCTGACACTGGCGCTTTCCCTGGCCCTGGAGCTGCCCCAGGCCAACGCGGAGCCCCCCGCGCCAGCGCTCACCGAGATAGACATCAGTAACCCATATACACCTTACGGTCGCCAGTATGCGCTAATGCTCGAGGAACTGGCCCGGTACCGCGCCCTGGCCGGGGACGACCGCTGGCAGCCACTCAGTGCCGGGCAGACGCTGGCGCCGGGAATGCGCGATCCCCGCGTGACGGAGCTGCGCGGCCTGCTGATGCAGTACGGCGACTACCACCTGGAGGACCACACGGAGGGAAACACCGCCGCGGACGAGTATGACGAGAGGCTCGCGGCCGCGGTGCGCCGCTTCCAGCGCCGCCACGGCCTCAAGGAGGACGGACTGGTGGACGAGCGCACCCGCGCGCGCCTGAACGTGAGCCCGGCGGAGCGCGCACAGACCCTGGCCGCCAACCTCCAGCGCTGGCAGCAGATGCCGAAGGAACTGGGGCCGCGCTATATCCTGGTCAATATCCCCGACTTCAGCCTGCGCCTGGTCGACGGTGAACAGGAACAGTTCCGCATGCGCGTGGTGGTGGGCAAACCCAAGCACAAGACGCCGCAACTGGCCACGCGCATGACCCGCCTGGTGTTCAACCCCGTCTGGCGGGTGCCGCCCAACATCGCCCTGCGCGAGTTGCTGCCCAAGGGCAGCGCCAGGCTCAGCGCCAAGGGCTACCGCCTGGTCAACCACAGCGGCCGCGCCGTGCCCTTTACCCGGGGCAATGTCGCCGGCGTGCGCCGCGGCAAGGTGACGCTGCAACAGAAGGGCGGGCCGGGCAATGCCCTGGGGCGGGTCAAGTTCGTGATCCCCAACCGCGAGGCCATATTCCTGCACGACACCAACAGCAAGCACCTGTTCAAGCGCAGCCAGCGCGCCTTCAGCCACGGCTGTATCCGTCTGGAGAAGCCGCTGGAATTCGCCCGCATGATGCTGGCGCAGCAAAACAACTGGAGCGACGCGCGCATAGAGCGCGCCCTCGGGAGCAGCCGCACCCGGGGGGTGGAGCTGGAAAATCCCATTCCTGTCTATATCGCCTACTGGACCGCCTGGGTGGATGAAGAGGGGCTGCTGCAGTTCCGCCCGGATATCTACGGCCGCGACACCCCAGAGGACGCAGAGAAGCATGCACAGCACAATGATAACCAGCAGCCGGAGTAAACCATGGCAAACGACCATGCCGGTTTCAGGGCCGCCCCCGGGACCGGCCGCAGCGTGGGTCTGTGGCTGGCGCTGCTGCTAGCCCTGGCGGTGTCCGCCCCGCTCACCTGTGCCGCCGCGCGCACCGCGGCAAGCGAGCCGGTGCCCGCCCTGGACCCGGCCCGGGCCGGCGAGCAGCTGCGCAGCGAGGCGGAGCGCTACCGTCGGCTGGCAGAGCAGTGGCAGCCGGTGGACGGCGGCGATCTCCTGCAGCCTGGAGACAGAGGCGAGCGGGTGATCCAACTGCGCCGGCTACTCGAGCTCTACGGGGACTATCGCGGCCTGCCCGGCCCCCTGCCCGCCACCAACCTGGATCCGAAGAGATTCGACGGCGCCCTGCAGTGGGCACTGGAGAACTACCAGCGCCGCCACGGCCTGGCGCCCAGCGGCGTCGCCGATGCCAGTACCCTGGCGGAACTGGCGGTGCCGCCGGCAGAGCGCGCGCGCCAGCTGGAACTCAATGCCTCTCGCTGGGACAAGCTGGCGGTCCCCGCGGGTGGGCGCTATATACTGATCAATGTGCCCGACTACCGGTTGCAGTTGGTGGACCGGGGACTGGTGACACTGAGCATGAAAACCGTGGTAGGCAAGACCAGCAGCCGCACCCCGCCCCTGAAGAGCCGCATCACCAATATCGTCTTCAACCCCACCTGGACGGTGCCCCGCAGCATACTGCTGACGGAACTGCTGCCCAAGGCGCGCAACAACCCAGAGGCCATGCACAGGCGCGGCTACCGGGTGATCAACTACCGCAGCGGCGACACCTCACCCATCTCCGAGGACGGACTGACGCGAGCCGCCCACGGCGACGCCACCCTGCGCCAGGTCAGCGGCCCCGGCAACTCTCTGGGGCGGGTCAAGTTCGTAATCCCCAACAACCAGGCCATATTCCTGCACGACACCCAGGCCCAGAGCCTGTTCGAAAGCCGGGAGCGCGCCTTCAGCCACGGCTGCATCCGGCTGGAGCGGCCGGAAGAGCTGGCGTATGCGCTGCTGGGCGCCCAGGGCTGGGACAGAACCCGTATCGCCCAGGCGACCACTGGTGACGAAACAGTCAATATCAAGGTGGAGAAGCCGCCGCGCCTCTTCATCACCTATATCACCGCCTGGGTGGATGGCGCCGGGCGGGCCCAATTCCGCCGCGACATCTACCATCGCGACACCGCCGGCGAGGCCAACTAGCACGCCCGGCCCCAGAAGCTGTCGCGATACTGGTTTAGTGCCGATCTGAACCCCCGCCCATTTTCGAACCCCAAACAGCACCGATCGGTCACAAAAAAATTTTTTTTCAGCATTTCCTTTCTCATGACAACGCTGTCGCGAATTTTTCCCCCATTGGTTACGGCAGAAACCGTGAATCGGTATCCCGCCTAGTGTATGGAGAAACAAAGTACCAGTACTCCCCTACGATCATTTACTCATTAGCAGAGATCAGTTTGTAACCATCGGTTATTTTTTGTACATTGCATCCCGTACCCAGTGGCACCGAAAGCCACAAGGGCGAATAAAGAGAGATACACGACGAGGCGGAAACAGGTATGAAGAATTCATCCAGACGTCGATTCCTGGCAGTGGCCTGCGCAACAGCTGCGGCGGTCAGCGCCGGGCCGACATTCGCAAAAGTGGGCAGCGCCCGCACTTTGAAAATGCGCAACCTGCACACCGGGGAGAGGCTGAATACCGCCTACTGGACCGGTGGCAGCTACGACAGCAGCGGCCTGAAACAATTTAACCGCCTGCTGCGCGACCACCGCGCCAACGAAGTGACGCGCATGGACCCTAAGCTGTTCGATATTGTGTACAAGCTGAAGGAAAAGTTGAACTTTAACGGCGAGATCGAGATCATCTCCGGTTACCGTTCACCCAAGACCAATGCCAAGCTGCGCGCAGCCGGTCGCGGCGTAGCCCGCCGCAGCTACCACACCCGCGGCATGGCGCTGGATATCCGCTTCCCGGGTATCAGCACCTCCAAGCTGCGCCAGGCTGCCATCAACCTGAAGGCTGGTGGTGTGGGTTACTACCCCAAGAGCGGCTTTGTACACGTGGATACCGGCCCGGTTCGCCGCTGGTAACAATCCACCGACTCCAGGGGCGGCCCCAGTGTCGCCCAGCCCAAAAGGCCGCCGGAGCAATCCGGCGGCCTTTTTTGTCTGCGCACGGCGCACATGTCCGGAAATACCCGCTTCACGCCCGCTAACACCACTCTCACCGCCAATACAGATAGATACGATCCTGTCCTCAATTGACACAGGAGAGCAGCAATGGCACAAACAGCCCTATTGGTCATCGACGTCCAGGACTCCTTCCGGCACATGCCCTACTGGGACGATACCGGCTTCGACAGCTACCTGGAGCGACTCAACCTGCTGATCGGTTGCGCCCGCGCGCAGGGCTGGCAGGTGGTACACATACTGCACGAGCGCGCCGACAGTCCCTTCGACCCGGCCGGGCCGCTGGTCAAAACCATGGCGGGCGTGGACAGGCGGGAGGGGGATGCGGAATTCCGCAAGCGGGTGCACAACGCCCTGACCGACAGCGGCCTGCACCAGTGGCTGCGGGACCGGGGCATAGAGCAGCTGGTGATCGCCGGCCTGCGCACGGAACAGTGCTGCGAGACCACCGCCCGCGTGGCCAGCGACCTGGGTTTCGAGGTGATATTCGTCACCGACGCCACCCACACCTTCACCATGCACCACCAGGGCAGCGGCGCCGTCTTCGATGCCGACACCATCAAGCTGAAAACCGAACTGGTACTGGAGAACCGCTTTGCCCGCATTGCCCGAGTGGCGGACTTCGCCGCCGCCACGACCTGAGCACCTGTGGTTCCTGGTGCCGCCCGGAGTGCACCTGCTGGACCTGGCCGGACCGGCGCAGGTACTGACACACCCGAGCCTGGGAACCGCGCGGCCCCACTATATCTCCGGTTCCAGCCAGGTGTGTGCGGCCCAGGGACTGCCGCTGCACCAGTTGGAGGCACTGCCGCAGGCGCTGCCGCCACACAGCTGGCTGCTGGTCATCGGCTGCCACCGGTCCACCGAGCTGCTGCACAGCGACACCGGCCGGGAACTGGCGCGCTGGCTGGCGCGGGTGCAGCCCCAGTCCGACCTGACCGCCTGCATCTGCTCCGGCGCCCTGCTGGCCGCGCACGCCGGCCTGCTCGACGGTCACAGCTGCACCACCCACCACCAGCTGCTTGGCGAGCTGCGCAGACTGGCGCCGCGGGCGCAGGTAAAGGAAAACTGCCTGTTTACCCGCGCCGGCAACCTGTGGACCAGCGCCGGCATCGCCTCGGGCATGGATTTGTGCCTGCATCTGGTGGCGAAGCACTGGGGCTACGGGGCGGCCAATGCGGTGGCCCGCGACCTGGTGCTCTATCACCGCCGCAGCGGCAGCGACCCGCAGCTGGATATCAGGCTGCAGCACCGCAATCACGCCAACCAGCGCCTGCACCAGCTGCAGGACCGGATACTGCAGAGTCCCGGGCACCCCTGGACGGTGCAGGCACTGGCCGGCGAAGTACACCTGAGTCCCCGGCACCTGTCGCGCCTGTTCAGGGAGCAGTTGGGGTTGTCACTGAAGCGCTATCTGCAGCAGGTGCGGCTGGCCCACGCGGAACAGCTGCTGCGCGAGGGGGACAGGACAGTGGACCAGGTGGCGGAGGCGGTGGGTTATGAATCGGCGCGGCAGCTGCGGCGCCTGTGGCACCAGTATCACGGTGGGCCGCCGAGCGGTTTTGCCGACCGCCGCTGAACCGCCGCGGCGCAGCGACGCCGAGCACTCCCTGGCCCAGGAGCTGGGGCGCGCCCGCTGGTATGAGTCCTATTGGGTGCAGGTGGTGGAGGTGCGGCGGGCAGTACGCCCACCCCACCCATCGCGGCTAGGGAAGCTCCGTGGACGGCAGGCTGACCGGTGTCATCTCCTCCTCGGCCACCGGAACGCTGGTGGTGCCCGACATCAGCCCGGCCAATTGCTCCAGCATCTGGCGCGCCTTCGCCAGTTGCGCCAGCTCCGCCAGTTCCACCGGATCCTCCATCTTCAGCAGCAGCTCCTCGAGCTGGGCGAAGGTCTGCTCCAGGGCGCTGGCCTGGTGGCGATCCAGCAGCAGCTCCGCCAGGCCGGCGCCCTCGGCGGGCACCCAATTGGCCTGGAGGGTGCGCAGCATCGCCAGCAGCGCCTGCTTGGAATCCGCCGCGCGGCCGCTCTCCACGTCGCTCTCGGAACTCTCTGGCAGGCGCCGCAGCAACTCCTCGTCCACCACCCGGGTGTGGGCGGCGCGTATCTGCTGCAGGCGCGCGGCGGGACCCAGGGCCAGGTAGTGGCGCGACAGGTCGTTGGCGGAGGTGGGCCAGCGGCGGACCAGGCCGTCCAGGTCCTCCGCCATGCCGCGGCCGATCAGGCGGGTCAACTCGCGGCGCCGGTTGGCTGCCAGCGCCTCCGGCTTCTCGCCCTCGCTGACCGCCTCGAACTGTTCCGCCGTGCGCTCGCTGGTGGGCCCCCAGAGCATGATCTCCATCGCGTGGAAGCCGGTGCTGGCCTCCTCGTGGGCGGTCAGCCGGTGCTGCTTGCGCAGGTTGGCCAGGGTCAGCTCTATGGCGGTGTCGTTGACTATGCCGCTGTCGGAGTAGCCGGGCACAGTGTCCAGGTAGCCGGGCTGTACCGGCCAGCTGTCCAGGGCCAGCAGCAGTGAACGCCCCTGGCTTTGGAGCTGTGCCGGTGCGAAGGCCAACTGGATATAGGGCAGGGCCGCGGCCATTTCGCGGTGCGCATCCAGCCAGGCCAGCTTGGCCGCCTCCAGGTGATCCTCACTGGGCTGCTCCAGCAGGGTCGCCACCGCGCGCTCCAGGGCCTCCACCGCGGCCTGGGCGTCGGCCAGCTGCGCCTGTCCGGCCTGCCAGACGGCCTGCGACAGCTCCTCCGCCGCCTGCACGTTGAAAGCCTGCGCAGCCGGCTCCCGCTCCACCTCCGCCGGCGCCTCACGCCGGGATTCACAGGCCGCGAGTGCCGCCAGCAGCGCGATCAGCAGTACCAGTTTTCCGCGCCCTAACATCTTTCCGCTCATAAAGAAAAAGCCCAAAAATTCATCTCATGACAAAATCATTCGCTATCGCGCAGACTGATGACCGGCCAGCCGCGGTTCTCCGCCTCGGTGCGCAGGCGCGTGTCCGGATCCACTGCCACCGGGTGCTCCACCTCCTGCAGCAGGGGCAGGTCGTTGATCGAGTCGCTGTAGAACCACTTCTCGGCAGAGGCGTACTCCGGGTTGTGCGCCAGCCACTGGCGCAGGCGCACCACCTTGCCGCCCTGGTAGCAGGGCTCGCCCACCACCCGGCCGGTAAACCTGCCCTCCCGTTCCTCGGGTTCCGTGGCCAACAGGGTGTCCACCCCCAGGCGCGCGGCTATGGGCTCCACCACGAAGCGGTTGGTGGCGGTGATGATCATAATACGGTGGCCCTGGCGGCGATGCCGACCAATTAACTCTTCCGCCCGCGGAAGCCAGATTTCGCTGATCACCTCCTGCATGAACTCCCGCTGCAGGTTGTTGAGCTGGCCGCGGGACAGCTGGGCCAGCGGCTCCAGGGCAAACTCCAGGTAGGCAAAGATATCCAACTCGCCACGCTGATAGTCCTGGTAGAAGCGGTCGTTTGCGGAGCGGTAGCGCTCACCGTCCACGTGTTCCCGCTCCACCAGGAACTCGCCCCAGGCGTGGTCGCTGTCGCCGCCGATCAGGGTGTTGTCGAGATCGAATATTGCCAGGTGCACCGCAAACCCCTTCTTCCACTATAGATATTCCGGCGCCACGCCGGCGGACAATTTTACCCCGCCGGGACCCGCTTCACAGCGACCATTTCACCGAATTGCCGTAATACCCCCGCTGTGGAACAATGCGAAACAAGCCTGCGCAGCAATTTGCTGCGCGCAACAGATTCGAGGACGGTATTTTGGGCGACGGAAAACCGGCGCAGGCCGGGCGCAAGAACCGCCGCAGATCCGCCAAGCAGTCCAACCGCACCGACAACCCCGGCAGCAGCAGGAAAAGCCGCGGGCGCGGCAACGACAACAGCAGCAACATCGACGCCGAGGGCTTTCGCCCCAATGTCGGCATCATTGTGCTGAACGCCCGCGGCCAGGCGCTGTGGGCAAGGCGGGTGGGCGGCAAGGACGCCTGGCAGTTTCCCCAGGGCGGCATCAATCCGGGCGAGACGCCGGAGCAGGCGCTCTATCGCGAGCTCTATGAGGAGATAGGCCTGACCCGCGACCAGGTCAGCATGATCGCCTGCACCCGCGGCTGGCTGCGCTACCGCCTGCCCCAGCGGCTTGTGCGCAAGCGCTCTGAGCCCCTCTGTATCGGCCAGAAGCAGAAGTGGTACCTGCTCAAGCTGGAAGCGCCGGAGAGCACGATCAGCTTCAATAACGGCTACAAGCCGGAGTTCGACCACTGGCGCTGGGTCAGCTACTGGCACCCGCTCAGCAAGGTGGTGACCTTCAAGCGCGAGGTGTACCGGCGCGCTCTGACCGAACTGGCCCCGCAGCAAATACAATTGGAGAGACGCTGGCTGCAAGAACACGAGTGACCTCGTGGCCGGCGGGGACGGCTTTGCCCAAAGCGGCGCGTAACTACTCACTTCGGGACTCGGAAAAGAATACCAGAGCCCGATGCTTAGGCCCTGATGCCCGTGGCCATTTGGGAAATGTTTGCCGATGAGGCTTTTTCCCGAATGGCCACCGGCAGCAGGGCCGCCGAGGCCTCTCTTACTGGCAACAGGGGGGCGCGTAGCTACAGCGGCAGCTAAAATTCAAATCCACCGGAAGGCGAGGACAGGCCTTTGCTCGGATCTCTGCGCAGTATTGTTCAGGAAGTCAACGCGGCCCGGGACCTGCCCGCGGTGCTGGATATCATCGTGCACCGGGTGCGCGAGGTCATGCATACCCGCGTCTGCTCCGTGTACCTGCGCGACAAGCAGTCCGGCAACTATGTGCTGATGGCCACCCGCGGCCTCAACCCCGATGCGGTCGGCCAGGTGCACCTGGCCCCCGGCGAAGGCCTGGTGGGCAATGTGGTGACCCGCGAGGAGCCCATCAACCTGGAGCAGGCCGAGGCCCACCCCGCCTACCAGTACTTCCCAGCCACCGGTGAGGAGCGCTTTTCCGCCTTCCTCGGCACCCCCATCATCCACCACCGGGAAGTGCTCGGCGTGCTGGTCGTGCAGCAGGCGGAGAAGCGCCGTTTCGACGAGGGCGAGGAGGCCTTCCTGGTCACCCTGGCCGCGCAACTGGCCGGGGTCATCGCCCACGCCGAGGCCACCGGCGCCCTGGCCGCTATCGGCCAGCAGCGGCGCGAAGCCAAGTTCAACGGTATCGCCGCCTCCCCCGGCGTGGCCATAGGCCGCGTGCATATAGTCGCGCCGGCGGCGAACCTGGCCACCGTGCCCTACTCCTGCTGCATCGACGTGGACGCCGAACTGGAGCTGTTCCACCGGGCCCTGGCCAACGCCCGCGAGGAGATACGCGCAGTGGGCGAGGGCCTCAAGGACCAGCTGAACCGCGAGGAGCGCGCCCTCTTCGACGCCTACATCAGCATGCTCGACGACAGCTCACTGGCGGTGGAGGTCTGCGACCGCATCCGCCAGCAGGTCAGCGCCCCTCGCGCCTGGGCCGAGGTGATGCTGGAGCATGTGCGCCGCTTCGAGGCCATGTCCGACTCCTACTTCCGCGACCGCGCCGCCGATGTGCGCGACCTGGGCGCGCGGGTGCTGGCGCACCTGCGCAGCCAGCAGCAGAGCCGGCGCGACTACGGGGACAACACCATACTGATCGGCGAGGAGGTCACTGCCGCCGTGCTGGCGGAGGTGCCACGGGAGAAGCTGATCGGCCTGGTCTCCGTGAAGGGTTCCGCCAACAGCCATGTGGCCATTATTGCCCGCGCCATGGGCCTGCCGGCGGTGATGGGCGTTCAGGACCTGCCCTACGAACAGATTGACGGCGCCGAGATAGTGGTGGACGGCTACCGCGGCGAACTGCACGTGCACCCGGGCGCGGAGCTCAGGCGCCGCTACGACAGCATTGTCGAAGAAGAGCGCGAACTGGCGCGCAACCTCGACCACCTGGCGAGCCTGCCGGCGGAGACCGCCGACGGCCACCGGGTGCGCCTGTGGGTCAACACCGGCCTGATGGCGGACGTGGTGCGCTCCCTGGAGCGCGGCGCCGAGGGGGTCGGTCTCTACCGCACCGAGGTGCCCTTCCTGCTGCGCGACCGTTTCCCGTCGGAGGAGGAGCAGCGCGAGATCTACCGCGAACAGCTGCAGGCCTTCGCCCCCCGCCCGGTGACCATGCGCACCCTGGATATCGGCGGCGACAAGGCGCTGGCCTACTTCCCTATCGACGAGACCAACCCCTTCCTCGGCTGGCGCGGCATCCGCGTCACCCTTGACCACCCGGAGATATTCCTCGCCCAGGTGCGGGCGATGATGAAAGCCAGCGTCGGCCTGGACAACCTGCGCATCATGCTGCCGATGATCACCGGGGTCGGCGAACTGGAGGCGGCGCGCAAGCTGGTGGAGCGCGCCCACCGGGAACTGCTGGAGGAGGGCTACGGCATCGCCATGCCGCCGCTGGGCATCATGATCGAGGTGCCGTCCGCGGTTTACCAGGCCCGCGAACTCGCCGAGCGCGCGGACTTCATCTCTGTGGGCAGCAACGACCTGACCCAGTACCTGCTGGCGGTGGACCGCAACAACAGCCGCGTGGCCAATATCTACCACGCGCTGCACCCGGCGGTACTGTGCGCCCTGCAGCAGGTGGTGGATGCCGGCCACGCCGCCAACACCAAGGTGGGCATCTGCGGCGAACTGGCCGGCGACCCGGGCGGCGCCCTGCTGCTGGTGGCCATGGGCTACGACGTACTGTCGATGAACGCCACCAACCTGCCGAGGGTCAAGGCGGCCCTGCGCGCGGTGCGCAAAGTGGATGCGGACAAACTGCTGCAGCGGGTAATGGCCATGCACTGCGCTGAGGAAATAGAGGAGACGGTGCGGGCCTACCTGAAGGAGATAGGGCTCAAGGCGCTGTTGCAGCCGGCGGCGGGGCAGTGACGGGAATGCGGAATGCGGAATGCGGAATGCGGAATGCGGAATGCGGAATGCGGAATGCGGAATGATGATATGCGTTTTTACTCCGCATTCACCATTCCGCATTCCGCATTAATGAATCACTCCTCGGACTCGGCCCGGTAGGCATCCGCGTCGAGCAGCTTGTCCAGCTCGCTCGCATCGCTGGGTTTGACGCGGAAGAACCAGCCGTCGTCGTAGGGGGAGGCGTTGACGGTTTCCGGGGCGTCTTCCAGGGCCTCGTTGACCGCGATCACCTCGCCGGATACCGGGGAGTAGATGTCGCTGGCCGCCTTCACGGATTCCACCACGCCGGCCTCGTCGCCGGCCGCCAGGGTGGTGCCCACTTCCGGGGTCTCCACGTAAACCACATCACCCAGCGCGTCCTGGGCGTGGTCGCTGATGCCGACGGTGACGGTGCCGTCCTCTTCCAGCCGCGCCCACTCGTGGCTGGACAGGTATTTCAGTTCGCTGCGAATCTCGCTCATTCTGTGATCCCTCGATTGTGTATTTTTAATTCAAGTTTCGAATCCGGGGCTGGGCCGACAGGGGTAACGCGCGGCCCGGGGATAGCTCGGTGGCGACCGGTCAAATCACGGATTTGCCGTTGCGCACGAAGCAGGGTTTCACCACCTTCACCGGCACCAGCTTCTTGCGCATCTCCACCTGGGCGGTGTCACCGACGGTGACCGGCACCCGCGCCAGCGCAATAGAGTAGCCCAGGGTGGGGGAAAAGGTGCCGCTGGTGATGATACCGCGCTCGTCGGCACCGTCCACTACCACCGGCTGCTCTGCGCGCAGCACACCGCGCTCTTCCAACACCAGGCCGACCAGCTTTTCCTTCACGCCGCCGGCCTTTTCCCGCTCCAGCGCCGCGCGGCCGATAAATTCGCGATCCTCCGGCTCCCAGGCAATGGTCCAGGCCATGTTGGCGACCAGCGGCGAGGTGTCCTCGTCCATCTCGTGGCCGTAGAGGTTCATGCCCGCTTCCAGGCGCAGGGTGTCGCGGGCGCCCAGGCCGCAGGGAGCCACACCGGCGTCGGCCAGGGCGCGCCAGAATCCGGGGGCATCCTCGCCGGACAGCATGATCTCCAGGCCGTCCTCGCCGGTGTAGCCGGTGCGGGCCACGAACCAGCTGCCGCGGGCCACGCTCTGGAACACCTTGAGGCTGTCGATGGCGGCGATCCACTCGAGGCCCATGACCTGCTTGACCTTGTCGATCGCATTGGGGCCCTGGATGGCCACCATGGCCAGCTCGGGCCTCTCGGTCAGGGTCACGTCGAAGGCCTGCGCCTGTTTGTTCATCCACCCCAGGTCCTTCTCGCGAGTAGCGCAGTTGACCACCACGCGGTAGCCGGAATCCACCAGGTAGACGATCAGGTCGTCGATCACACCGCCCTGGTCGTTCAGCATGCCGGTATAGAGGGCCTTGCCCGGATTGCCGTCCAGCTTGGCCACATCGTTGGCGAGCAGGAAGCGCAGGTAGTCACGGGCGCCGTCGCCGTCGACATCGACCACGGTCATATGGGAGACATCGAACATGCCGGCATCGGTGCGCACCTTGTTGTGCTCCTCCAGCTGTGAGCCGTAGTGCAGCGGCATGTCCCATCCGCCGAAGTCCACCATCTTGCCGCCCATGGCGACATGTGTGTCATACAGAGGCGTTCTGTTTCCCATCTTTTGTTCTCAATCTGCCAGCCAAGAAAGCCGCGTATTCTAGCGGTTGCGCCACCGGCGTTACCAGACGGCGCCATGCTGCAAGCCTAGCAGGCGCCGGGACTAAAACCTGCATTCGGCCGCGGTCGCCGCCAAAGATTCCGCCAGGACTCAATATACGACAGCGGGCGATATGAAATGGCTTTGCGGAGGGGGAATTTGCCTGTATAAGAGCGATTCCCCACAGGCGGCACAGCGCCGCAGGCAGAGATTCCCCTATTGAACATTGCAGTTTCCGCCACTCCGGAGGTCCGCCACTCTTCCCTCCGTTATTCGGGCCCCCGCGACGGCGACCCCATGGACCTGATCGCCACGGCCCTGCGCAAGGACGGCTATATAGTGCTGCCGGCACCACTGTCGCCGGCGATACTGGGGGGACTGCTGCGGCATTTCAGATCCATTGACCGCGAGCGTTTCAAGCGCGCCGGTATCGGCCGCGAGGAGGATCACCAGTTGAACCGTTTCGTGCGCGGCGACGAGATCTTCTGGCTGGACAACGCCAATCCCGCGGTGGCCTCCTACCTGAACTGGATGGAGAGCCTGCGCCTGGGCCTGAACCGCCGCCTGTTCCTGGGGCTGTTCGACTACGAGTGTCACTACGCCTACTACGACCGCGGCACCTTCTACAAAAAACACCTGGACGCCTTCAAGGGCAGCACCAACCGGGTGCTCAGCACCGTGCTCTACCTGACGCCCAACTGGCAGCCGCGGGACGGCGGTGAGCTGGCGGTCTACCCGCCGGAAATTGAAGGTGTGCCGACAGCGGAACCCTTCCTGAAAGTGGCGCCGCGCTTCGGGCAGATGGTGATCTTCCTCAGCGAGGAATTCCCCCACGAGGTACTGACAGTCAACCGGCCGCGCTACAGCGTCACCGGCTGGTTCAGGGTCAATAACAGTCTCGGCGACAGTATCGACCCGGCCAAATAGAACGGCGATGGCCGTTGCCGTCCATCGCCCGTTTGAACGTAGCAAGTCAGCGGGCAACAAGCCTTCTGCCGGCACAATGTAAGGTCCTGTTGCCGGTGGCCGCCCGGGAAAACGCCTGTGGCTGGTAAACAGACCGATGAGGCTTTTTCCCGGGCGGCCACCGGCAGCAGGGCCGATCGGAGCCTCCAGCTCAGGGGCGTTCTCGCCCGGTTCCACTCAATGCGCCGACGCCACCGCGCGCTGGATATCGGCGAATGTCGGCACCGAATCGATATCGATGTCCACATGCAGGCGCCGGCCCACATCCGAGGCGCTGATCAATCCACGCAGGTGGTGGTTGTGCAGGTCCACCAGCAGGCAGTCCCGCTGGCCGTGGCGGCGCATGGCCTCCAGCACCTCGCGGATACTGCTTTTCTCCACCTGCTGGTAGCTCAGTATTTTCAACTCACCGCGCGAGCGCATCAGATCGCCGACGGTCAATTCCTGGCGCGACACGCCGGCGGCCACCCGCTGCATCACCCGCTGGTAGCTGATGTCCTCCTCCGTCAGCAGGCCGGTAAATACCCCCTCCCGATCGAGCACCAGCAATGCATTCAGGTGACCGGCGTGCATTATCTGCGCGGCCTGCATGGCGGATACCGCCGGAGTCAGCAGGGCCGGGTGGTGGCTCTTGAAATCGGTGACAACACTGAGAGCGGGGGAATCCAGGGTCAGCTCACTGAATTCCTCCGGGAAAACGAGCCTGTCGAAATCCTGCAGCTGCAAAAAATTCAGGTTTTTCATGGCGATAACTCACAGTGAAGCGCGCCCCGCGGGCGCGCAGGCAAATCGGAGGCCACTGCACTCGGGGTGCAATGACGAAAAACAGAAAAATAAAAGTGGAGTTATGCCAGGAGAGGGGGAGCGCGGATACCGTGGCCTTCGCGGCGGGGCGTCTGCGGCACATGCCGGATGGGGAAGAGGTTGGATGCGGTCGCCGCAAACAGGCGGATCGCGGAGTCAGCGGGCTTTTGCGCATCCTCCTCGTCCACGGAATCGTCCGCAAACACACCGTTTCCGGCGTCCGCGGGTTGGAAGGCGACTGCGAAGTCGACGTGAGAAACGTTCGTCGCACCGGGCTCAGCCTGCACTGCTGCGCACAGCAGCAGGGACTGGAGAACTAAAAAGAAAATCCCGGTTCGCACCATGCCAATTCCAGAAAACCGCTTGACTCTGAGACCGATTGATCGGGGCGGGGTTCCCATGTGTCCTGTCAAGGTACGAGTTTCAACTGCCGGAGCGGCGCTGCTCGCTGTCGACATCCTCGCCCGTCTCCTTTGCATCATGCTCCTGTTGCGCGGCTTCGTCCACCCTCAATCCGTGGCGCTTGGAACGCAGCCGCCACAAACGCTTGGCCAGCTCCTGGCGGTCCGGCGTCTTGTCCGCCTCGTCGACTATCTCCTCACCGAGCAGGGTCTCCAGCAGATCCTCCAGGGTCACCAGGCCCTCGAGGCTGCCGTACTCGTCCACCACTGCGGCGATCTGCACCCGGCGGGCGAGCATCTTCTGGAATACCTGATAGATGGTGGCGGTCTCCGGCAGCATCAGCATATCGCGGCGGAACTCCGCCAGCTTCCTGTCCCTCTCTCCCCTGGCAAAGGCCAGCAGCAGTTCCTGCTTGAGCGCGAAACCCACCACGCAGTCCGGGTCCCCGCGCTCGTACACCGGGATGCGGGAAAAGCGGCTCTTTTCCACATCCTCGTAAGACTCGCCCACCGTCGAGTCCTGGGACAGGGAATAGACCACGGTGCGCGGCGTCATCACCTCGCGCACCGAGTGGTCGCGCAGGGTAAAAAACAGGTTGCGCAGGATGCTCGACTCGCGCCGCTCCAATTGCCCCTCCGCCTCGCCGAGTTCCGCCATCACCGCAAACTCGTCGCGGCTGAAGCCGGTCAGCATCGGGCCGTGGGACAGGCCGCGGGTCAGCCACTCGGACATCTTCACGAAGGGGTAGAGCACCCACACCATGAAGCGCACGACATAGCCCGTGACCGGCGCCAGCTGGCGCCAGTAAAAGGCGCCGAGGGTTTTCGGAATGATTTCGGAAAACACCAGTATCAGCAGCGTCAGCACCGCGGAGATCGCCCCAAGATACTGATTGCCGAACACGATTGCAGCCTGGGCACCGGCGCCGGCCGCGCCCACGGTGTGAGCGACGGTATTGAGTGTCAGTATCGCAGCCAGTGGCGCATTGATATCATCCTTCAGTTTGCGCAGTACGGCACCGGAACTGCGCCCTTCCCGCTCGAGCAAACTGATATAGGGTTTGGTGACGCTGAGGATAACCGACTCGGCGATGGAGCAAAGGAAGGAAAAGCCCAGCGCTATCAGGACATAGACAATAAGCAGGATCATGGAGAATCAGGCCCTGGCCGCTGATTGGTAAAGTTGCGGGCTCCGCCGGCCAGGCAGTAAATCAGTGCCATCAACAGTCCGCAAATAAATCCGCCGATATGCGCGGCGTTGGCAATACCGGTGCCGATAACATAAGTCACCAGGCCGGTGGCACACAATAGCAACCAGCCCAGCGCCAACGGGACCAGGCCGGCGGGCACATCACGCCAACCCGGCTGCCAACGCTGCAACACGAAAACGGCCCCCACCAGCGCGTAGACCACGCCGGACATGCCGCCAAAAAGGGTTTGCGGCGACCACAAGTACTGCGCGAGATTGGCAACGGCCGCACTGACAAATACCAGCAGCGCAATTGCCAGGGTGCCCGCGCGCGCCTCCAAGGGCCGCCCGAGTATCCAGATGCCCAGCGCATTGAAGAGCGCGTGGGGCAGGGAAAAGTGCACTATGGCCGGTGTCCACAGGCGCCAGTACTCCCCGTGCGCCCAGTGTTGGGCGAGGGTGGAACTGCCCAGAGCCCGGGGAATACTGCCCAGAGCCCGGGAAACAGTGTCCAGTTGGAAACCGCCACCGCGATCGGGATAGATCAGCAGCGTCTCCGCCAGGTTGTTGCGCAGCAGGAACCAGCCGATAAAACAGAGCGCGATCAGCACCAGGCTCAGGGGCGTTTTCTGCAGGGGCCAGCTGGGCAGCGGCGATAATTTTGTTCCCTCTTCGGCTTCTTTTTCATCGCGCTCTTCGCTGTCTTTCCCGGCTGCACTTTTTGCCGGCTCCGCAGTGCTCTCACTATTTTTCGGTTCTTCCGCCTCAACCGGCTGCAGATGCACCCTGGCAAGATCTATCTCACCGGCTTCCCAGCGCGTGAGCAATGGCACCAGAAACTCGCCCAGCTGCGGATCCGGAGTCGCGAGAACCTGCTGATTGTTCTCCTCGGCAATGCGCAGCGGCAGCCGGCAACGGCGGATAAACTGCGCCAGCTCGGTAAGGTCTTTATCCAGAGGAAATTGGTAGATGGGAATCCAGTGGCTCAAGGTTTGGGCCTTTCATCAGCGGTGGTGCGGGACCATGACGCCCCCTCTCCCGCAAGCGGGAGAGGGGAGCTATTCTTTCGGGTTCCGAAGCAGCGTAGGGTGCGCCGCGCGCACCGCCCGAGTCCCGAGTCCCGAGTCCCGAGTCCCGAGTCCCGAGTCCCGAGTCCCGAGTCCCGAGTCCCGAGTCCCGACCAGCCTACACCGCCATGGCCCGTAGAATAATACGCTTCTTCAGCAACGGGCTGGCGTCCACCACGCTCAGTCCCGTATTGCGCAACCAGCGCCAGTGCAGGTCGCCGGCGCCGAACAGGGACTTGAAGGTGCTCATGGCCTTCAGGGTCGCGGCGTTGTCGCCGCGGCGGCGGCGCTGGTAGCGGGCCAGCACCGAGGGGTCCGCCGGTTCCAGGCCGCGCTTCAGGGCGCGGCCTATCTCATCGCTCAGCACGCGCACATCCTGCAGGCCCAGGTTCACCCCCTGGCCCGCCAGCGGGTGAATGCTGTGGGCGGCGTCGCCGACCAGCACCGCACCCGGACCATAGTAGGATTCCGCGTGGCGCGCGCGCAGCGGGAATGAAAAACGCTCACTGACCGATTCCACCCTGCCGAGGCTGCTCTCGAAGGCTTTCTCCAGGTTCAGCGCAAAAGCGGCGTCGTCCAGCATCACCAGCTCCCGCGCCAATTCCTCGTCCGCGGACCAGACCACCGCGCAGTGGTTCTCGTCGCCGAGCCCGGCCAGGGGCAGGAAGGCCAGCGGACCGGTTTTCAGGAAGCGTTGCGAGGCGGTGTGGCGGTGGGATTTCTCGCAGCGGGCCACGCACACCAGCGCCGTCTGGTGGTAGTCGGTGTCCTGGGAGCGGATGCGCAGCAGGTCTCGCACCCGGGAGCGGGCGCCGTCGGCGCCGACCAGCAGGCGCGTGCGCACTATCTCGCCGTTTTCCTCCAGACCCTCGATCACGTTGATGCGATCGCTGCGCGGCTGCAGGTGCCAGAGGCCGCAGTCGCGCCACCAGCTCTCCAGGCGAAAGCCATTGACCAGCTCCACGTTCGGCAGTGCCTCGAGGCGGGCGCGCAGCGCCCTCACCACCACGCTGTTCTCGACGATATGGCCCAGGTTCGGCAGCTGCACATCGCGGCTGTTGAAGCAGACGGAACCGGTGCCCTCCGCATCCCAGACGCGCATCTCGGTGTAGGGACAGGCGCGGTCGCCGATCTCCTCCCAGGCACCCGTCTCTTCCAGCAGCTCGCGGGAAGCCTGGGTCAGGGCGACGACGCGCGCGTCGTAACGGTCGGCGGGCACCTGCGGCACCTCGGCGGCCGCCTCCAGCAGGGCCACCTGCAACTGCGGGTGGCGCACCGCCAGCAGTGCGGCCTGGGCCATGCCCACCATGCCGGCGCCGACGATCGCGATATCCAGGCGTTGTCTGTTCATAGGGTGTCTCTGTTGTTGTGTCCCCACCGGCGCGATGCCGGCAGGACACAATTAAAGCCCAAAACCCGCCGCCTGGCCGACGAAACTGGCGCGCAGCGGCGGCGCCAGCGCCAGTCCCAGCAGGCCCGCCTGGCGCAGCCCCCGCGCCAGCAGGCCGGGGGAGGCGAAGAGCGGTGGTATGCGGTCGCTGAAGCCGATGGTCAGCTGCTGATCCAACTGGCGGTCGCGGCCGTAGGCCTGTAACAAGTCTAGCTGTTCGGTTGAATTCAACGCCAAATCCGCCTGGGCGAGAACCCGCGCCAGGCCGTAGCAGTCCCGCAGGGTCAGGTTGAACCCCTGGCCCGCCACCGGGTGCAGGAAGTGGGCGCAGTTGCCCACCAGTACCAGGTTGCGGCGCCACTGTTCCCGCGCCAGGGACAGGCTGAGCGGATAGCTGTGCAGGCTGCCCGCGCGCTGGATGCGGCCGGCGCGCCAGCCGAAGGCGCGCTGCAGCCGCGCGATGAATTCGCCCTCGGGCAGTTCACACAGTGACCCGGCATCCTCCTCCGCGCAGGTCCACACCAGCGCCATGCGGTGCTGGCCGCTCCTCTGCGGCAGCGGCAGCAGCGCCATGGGACCGGCGTCGGTAAAGCGCTCGTGGGCCAGGCCGCCGTGATCCCTCTGCATCCCTACTGTAGTGACCAGCGCCCGCTGGCGGTACTCGATTCGCTCGGTGCCAATGCCGAGCCGCCGGCACAGGGGGGAATCGACGCCGTCCGCCACCACCAGCAGCGCCGCCCTCAGTTCCACTTCGGCATCGCCTCCACCGGCGCGCCAGCGCAGCCGCGCGCCCTCGCCATTCATCTGCACATCCGTGACCTGCGCCGGCGCCAGCAGCCGCACCTGCGTCTGCGCCAGGGCGGAATGCAGTATCGGGCCCAGGGCGGCGTTCTCTATCACCGCGCCGAGCATGCCGTCGAAGCTGGCGTGCTGCTGCCGCTCCGCCTGCATCGACATGCCGAGGGCGCGGCCGCGGTCGCTGACCTGGATACGCTCGATGGGCGCGCAGTAGTCGCGCAGCTGCGGCCAGAGGCCCAGTTCGGAGAAGATCTGCAGGCTGCCGGCGGCGATGGCGGTGGCGCGGGTGTCGAAGCTGGGCAGCTGTATGCTGGCGCCCGCGTCCGGCAGCGGGCGCTGCTCCAGCAGCACCACCGACAGCTGCGGGCAGTAGCGGGCCAGCATCAGCGCCAGGCTGGCGCCGGCCATGCCGCCGCCGACGATGGCCAAATCCGTTTTCCGTTCTTTCACCGTCACTGCTCACCCCTGTTGGCAATAAGAAAGGTCCGGGCGGCCCTGCTGCCGGTGGAAGTTTGCGGGACACGCCGTGAATACATCCCTGTAGGCTTGGCAGCGAGGTCCCTCTCGCTGACAGTCCCGCAAACTTCCCCCGGCATCAGCGCCTTCGCTTCCGACGCTGGCATTCTTTTCCGAGTCCCGAGGGGCGAGTAGTTACCTTTCACCACAGCTCCTCCTGCATCGGGTCCTGTGCCTGGCACCCCAAACCCTCACGCATGGTGTATTCGATATCCGCGACCGCCTTCGGCGCCGCCGCCGACAGCACCCGGGGGCCGTCCTTCGTCAGCGCCACATCGTCCTCGATACGGATGCCGATGCCGCGGAATTTCTCCGGCACTGTCTCGTCGTCCGCGGCTATGTAGATACCCGGCTCCACGGTCATCACCATGCCCGGCTCCAGTTGGCGCCACTGGCCGTGCACCCGGTAGTCGCCGGCGTCGTGCACGTCCATGCCCAGCCAGTGGCCGGCGCGGTGCATGTAGAAGCGGCGGTAGGCGCCGGACTCTATCAGGCCGTCGACGTCGCCGCGCAGCAGGCCCAGGTCCGCCAGCCCGCGGGTGATCATCTCCACGCTGGCTGTGTGGGGTTGGTCCCAGTGGTTGCCGACTTTTATCTGTTCGATCGCCGCCAACTGGCCGGCCAGCACTGTCTCGTACAGCGCCTTCTGCGCACCGCTGAAGCGACCGTTGACCGGATAGGTGCGGGTCACATCGGCGGCGTAGCCGCGGTATTCGCAGCCGGCATCCACCAGCACCAGGTCGCCGTTTTTCAACTGTGCATTGTTACTGCAGTAATGCATTACCAGCGCGTTCCTGCCGCCGCCGACGATGGTCGGGTAGGCCGGCTCGCGCGCGCCGGCGGCGACGAAGGTGTGCAGTATCTCCGCCTCCAGCTGGTATTCGTAGCAACCGGGGCGGCAGCGGGCCATGGCGCGGCGGTGCGCCTCTGCGCTGATCCCGGCGGCGCGCGCCATCAGGCGCAGCTCGGCGGCGCTCTTGTACAGGCGCAGGTCGTGCAACAGGTGGTCCAGGGCGACCATTTCCGGGCTGCCGCCGCTGCCGGGTGCCGCATCTATGGCCTGCAGGTAGTTCTGCAGGCGCCGGTCCAGTTGCGGGAAACGGCCCATCGTAAAATAGATACGCTCGCGCCCCTCGAGCAGGCCCGGCAGTATGTCGTCCAGGTCACCGATCGGGAAGGCGTCGCAGAGGCCGCACTGCTCTGCCGCGCGCTCCGGCCCCAGGCGCGGGCCGTCCCACATCTCCTTTTCCGCATCGCGCTCGCGGCAGAAGAGCAGCGCCTCGCCCTGGGGGCGCCCGGGCACCAGCACCAGCAGCGCCTCGGGTTCGTTGAAGCCGGTCAGGTAGAGAAAATCGCTGTCCTGGCGAAAAGGAAAATAGGTATCCCGCGAGCGCAGCTGCTCGCGCGCGGCGGGCACTATGGCCAGGCTGCCCGGAGCCAGGCCGGCGACCAGGCGCGCGCGGCGACGGGCGAACTCCGCCCTGCTGATGCCCACGGCTGCACTTCTGGAGTTGGCCATCAGTGCACAGTAGGCCCGCTGCCGGATTTGTCGCCGCGCACCTCTGCCCCATTCACCTCGGTGTAGACATTCAGCACCGCCACGCGCACATACTCCTGCAATTCCAGCAGTTGGTTTTCCGCCTCCTCGGTCTGCTCCGCGTGATCGGCGTCCACCTGCGCAATGGCACTTAGATCCTGCAGCGCCTCATTGCTGGTAGGCTGCAGTTCGCCCCTGTGTTCGCCTATGCCGAAGCCATGCAGAAATCCCTGGCACCAGTGGCCGAGGGCCAGCGTCCGCGCGACAATGTCCTCATCCTCGCTGAGCAGCAGCTGGAAATCAAAATTGCTGTCGCCCAGCTGTTGCCGGCTTTCCTCTGCCAGCTGCAGAAAATCCCGGTTCAGGTCCGCGGGCACCGCGTCCAGCTCCAGCAACTCTCCCAGCTCCTTTTGCCAGCGGTGCTTGTCCGGGCGCGTGCCCGCGGCCAGCAGGCCACAGACAAAACCGTGCAGCTCGCTCGGATCCGCCTGGCCGCCGGCGGCGAGGATGGAATTGGCCAGGGATTCAAATTCGTTGCCTGCACGTGTCATAGCTACCGCTCAGTATTGTTCCAATATGGTCAGAGTTTGCCCAGCAGTATCCGGCGGCGGCCGGCCGCTGCCGATCGGGGGCAATTTTTGTGATTGCCTGCGCGGGCGGGGCGATTGACCCACCCATACACCGGCAATATAGTAGCGGAATAGCCCGGCCTACGCAGTCTGTAGCGTTGCCAGCCGATATCGACGCAAGGAATTATGGATAAGCTGCAAGCGTTAGAAAGCACTGTGGATTCCCTGATCGCCCGCTGTCAGCAGTTGGCCGAGGACAACCGCGAGCTGCGTCGGCTGGAAGCCGACTGGCAGCGCGAGCGCCAGCGCCTGGTAAAAAACAATGAGGCCGCCCGCTCGCGGGTCGAAGCCATGATCAACCGCCTCAAGGGGCTAGCGCAAGATTCCTGATGGGTGACTCAGCACCGAAAACCGTAACCGTCTCCATCCTCGACAAGGAGTACCGCGTCGCCTGTGCGGAAGACGAGCGCGCCGAACTGCAGGCCTCCGCGCGCCTGCTGCACGAGCGCATGTCGCGCATCCGCGCCAGCGGATCGGTGATCGGCCTGGAGCGCATCGCGGTGATGGCGGCGTTGAACATCGCCCACGAGCTGATCCAGGCCAAGGCCGAACTCACCCGCGTACCGCTGGAACAGGAAATGCTCGACCGGCTGCAGGAAAAGGTCCAGTCCGCGCTGGGCAAAATGGACGTGAACGACGCTTGACAATTCGCCCATCCAAATTTTTCCGCCAACAAGCCGTTTAGCCTTTTTTCGCCCACCGCGTTATAATTTGTCTGCCCTGGGGTGTTGGCCAGTAGACTATGTCCTCGAGCCGATACTTTTACCCCGGTGGTTTCCAGCGGATGCTGGTGTGCAGGTCCGCCGCGCAGCGGAAAGCCTTATGTATCCCGGAGGCCGCCACCTTGAACTTAACGGTTCAAGGCTACGTCTTCAGCCGCACACTCGGGGTTCCTAATTTTTCTCCAATCCCCCCAAAATGACCGAAAGCAAAGCCCGATCTGAGAAGGCTCAGCTGCGCCGCCGCATGCGCGCGGCCAGACGCGCGCTCAGCCTGTACCAGCAGCGCCTTCACGGTCGCGCCGCCGCCATCCACCTGAGCCGCAGCCCGCGTATGCGGCGCGCCAGGCATATCGGCATCTACTGGCCGATGGACGGGGAACTGGATATCCGCTGGCTGCTGAAGCGCTTCACCGACAAGCACTTCTACCTGCCGGTATTGCCGGCGGAGCCACACCCGCACCTGCGCTTTCGCCGCTGGCACGGCGCTCCGCTCAGCTACCGCAACCGCTTCCGCATTCCGGAGCCGCTGCGCGGCCACAGCCAGCCGCCGCAGCGGCTGGACCTGGTTCTGGTGCCGCTGGTGGCCTTCGACCCCAGTGGCGCCCGCTTGGGTATGGGGGCCGGCTTCTACGACCGCACCTTCGCCTTCAAGCGACTGCTGCCCGGCGCCGGCCCAGCGCTGATCGGCGCGGCCCACCAGCTGCAGTGCGTACCCGAGCTGCCGACGGACAGCTGGGATATCCCACTGGATGCAGTGGTCACCGAGGAGCGGCTCTACCGCTGCCGGTGACAGTGATCGGTGGTCGGTGGTCGGTGGTCGGTGGTCGGTGGTCGGTGGTCGAGTGTAGGTTGGGCTGAGCTCCGCGAAGCCCAACATAAGGAATCCGGGTTCCGGATGGCACCAACAGAAAAGGCCGAACGCGGGGGCGTTCGGCCTTTTCTGTTTGCTTGCGGGCTAGCGCGTCACCACGCCTTGCTGCAGAGCCGCCGGCGGTTCCGGATCCGAGGCGAAGACCTCGGTCAGACCGGTGCTGCTCAACAGTACGCCCGCGACAAAGACAACCACAGCGATTGTCAGTGCGTCGGGTTTCATGGGGACCATCCTGTAAGATCGGCTGTTTTTGTGTGCCTTGTTATCAGCGTTTCACCCCGCGTTAGACTCGCTTCAACGCAGAAGTTCCACAGCTGAGAAGATACTTTAAGAACGGTGAAATAGTAACCGACCGGCGGGTGTTTTTTGTGATTTTTGTCGCATTTTTGCGCAAAAAAGTTAGACAGGGCCGCCGCCCTGGTCTACGTGGCGGCGCCCTGTCCGCTCAGAACCTGTTTGGAATCTCGCAAGAAGCCATCAGTGCTGGGTGGGGGACCGCTTTCCGGGACTGTTGGCGAGAGGGACCTCGCCGACAAGCCTCCAGGGATGGATTTAGGGCGGGCGCCTAGCCCGTGTCCCGGAAAGCGGTACCCCACCCAGCTCCGGCACGGAGGCCGTTTTTTGAAGATCTCAAACAGGTTCTCAGGCTCAACTGCCTGACTTCTCCTCTCCAAGGCGGTCAACTGGCGAGGAAGAAGCGGTAGGCGGGGTTGTCCGTCTCGTCCCAGAAGGGGAACTGCAGCTGGTCCAGCAGCTCCCTGAGCTGCTCCCGCTCCCCCGGCGCTACCTGCAGTCCGGCCAGCACCCGGCCGTAGGCGGCGCCGTGGTTGCGGTAGTGGAACAGGGTGATATTCCAGCGCCCGGCCAGTTGCTCCAGGAACTTGCGCAGCGCCCCGGGGCGCTCGGGAAACTCGAAGCGGTAGACGACTTCGTCGGTCAGGCCCGGCGCCCGCCCGCCCACCAGGTGGCGGATATGCAGCTTGGCCATCTCGTTGTCGGTCAGGTCGGTTACCCGGTAGCCGCCGGACTGCAGCTTCTCCACCAACTGGCGGCGGTCCGCGTCCGCGGCCACCTGTAACCCAACGAAGATATGCGCCTCGCCGCTGTTGGCGAAACGATAGTTGAATTCAGTGATGGACCGATCGCCCAGGTCGCGGCAGAACTGCAGGTAGCTGCCGGCGCGCTCGGGGATGGTCACCGCCAGCACCGCCTCGCGCTTCTCGCCGATTTCGGTGCGCTCGCTGATATAGCGCAGCCGGTCGAAATTGGTGTTGGCGCCGCTGCACACGGTGGCCAGGGCCGCATTGCGGCTGCCGCCCTGCTCTATGTACTTCTTCAGTCCCGCCAGGCCCACGGCACCGGCGGGCTCGGCGATGGAGCGGGTGTCCTCGAAGATGTCCTTGATCGCCGCGCAGATCTCGTCGGTGGTCACGGTGATGACGCCGTCCACCGTTTCCCGCAGCACGCGGAAGGTCTCCTCGCCGATCTGCGCCACGGCGACGCCGTCGGCGAAGAGCCCCACCTGGGGCAGGCGCACCCGCTCGCCGGCATCCAGTGCCGCCTTCAGGCAGGCGGCGTCCTCCGGCTCCACCGCGTAGACCTTCACCTCCGGGCGCACGTACTTGATGTAGGCGGCCATGCCCGCGGCCAGGCCGCCGCCGCCCACCGGAATGAACACCGCATCCAGGTTGCCGGAGTGCTGGCGCAACAGCTCCATGGCCACGGTGCCCTGGCCGGCGATCACATCGGGATCGTCGTAGGGATGCACGAAGGTCAGGCCGCGCTCCACCACCAGCTCGCGCGCGCGCGCCGCGGCCTCGTCGAAGGTGTCGCCGTGCAGTACCACCTCGGCACCGCGCATGCGCACCGCATTGACCTTGATTTGCGGCGTGGTCTTCGGCATTACGATGGTGGCGCGCACCCCCAACTGCGCCGCGCCCAGCGCCAGACCCTGGGCGTGGTTGCCGGCGGAGGCTGCGATAACGCCGTGAGCGCGCTGTTCGGCGGGCAGTTGCAACAGCTTGTTGTAGGCACCGCGCACCTTGAAGGAGAAGACCGGCTGCAGGTCCTCGCGCTTCAACAGAATACGGTTGTTGAAGCGGTGCGACAGCTGGCGCATCGGCTCCAGCGGCGTCTCGGTGGCGACATCGTAGATGCGCGCGTCTAAAATGCGCTTGATATAGGACTTGGGCATGGGATTCGGCGGCCGTAGCGGTAAAAAACAGCGGTTCAACTCTGTGTGCGACAGCTCTCAGTATGCACCCTGGCAGGGCTGCGTGAGGCGCGACACCGGCAAGCCAGTCTAATCCTCCGCCAGCATCTTTACCACCGGAAAGGCGCCTTCGCGAGAAATTTTCTCTCCGCAAGGGCGATAATGCACAAATAATTGCACAGGAAACCAGCCACAGCATGACTCAGGACGAACTCAAGAAGGCCACGGCCCGCGCCGCGGTGGATTACATCGCCCCCAAACTGGAAGCGGACTCCATCGTCGGCGTCGGCACCGGCTCCACCGCCAACTTCTTTATCGACTATCTGGCGGAGATCAAGGGCCAGTTCGACGGCACCGTGGCCAGTTCGGAGGCCTCCGCCGAGCGGCTCAAATCCCACGGCATCCCGGTCTACGACCTGAACAGCGTCGACGGCATCCAGTGCTATGTGGACGGCGCCGACGAGGCCAACCCGGCGCTGCAGCTTATCAAGGGTGGCGGCGCGGCACTGACCAGGGAGAAGATAGTCGCCGCTTGTTCCGATGAATTCGTCTGCATCGCCGATGAGAGCAAGTGGGTGCCGATTCTCGGCGACTTCCCGCTGCCGGTGGAGGTGATCCCGATGGCGCGCTCGTTGGTGGCGCGTGAGCTGGTCAAGCTGGGCGGCGACCCGGTCTACCGCCAGGGGGTGACCACCGACAATGGCAATATCATCCTCGATGTGCACAATCTGAAGATCACAGAGCCGAAGGCCCTGGAAGAGGCGATCAACAATATCACCGGCGTGGTCACCAACGGTATCTTCGCCCGGCGCCCGGCAGACATCCTGCTGCTGGGCACCACTTCCGGGGTTAAGACCTTTACCGCCGAATAAGTCAAATAAACTGTATCGCCATGTGGAAAAGCAATAACAAACGGAATTTCGCCTCCCTGTCCCTCGCTGTTGCGGCGCTGACCGCGGGCTGCGCCACCAGTCCGCCGAGCAATCCCGACGATATCTGCTCCATCTTCCGCGAGAAGAAGGGCTGGTACGGCGAGGCCAAGGACGCCGAGGAGAAGTGGGGCTCACCGGTGGCCACCATGATGGCGATACTGCACCAGGAATCCCGCTTCGTGCACGACGCGCGCCCGCCGCGCACCAAGATCCTCGGCTTTATCCCCGGCCCCCGCCCCTCGGACGCCTACGGCTACCCGCAGGCGCTGGGCACCACCTGGCGCGGTTACCAGCGCTCCACCTTCAACTACGGCGCCGACCGTGACGACTTCGGCGATGCCATCGACTTCGTCGGCTGGTACAACAACACCAGCGCGCGCCAGTGCCGCATCAAGCCCGACGATACCTATCACCTCTATCTCGCCTATCACGAGGGACAGGGTGGCTTTAACCGGCGCACTTTTAGAAACAAGGCCTGGCTGAAAAAGGTCTCCCACAAGGTGTCCGCCCGCGCCCAGAGCTACCAGCGCCAGCTGAACAGCTGCGAGGGTTCGCTGAAGCGGCGCAAGAAGTTTCTCGGCCTGTTTTAATTTTCCAATGTGCAGCCGATAAAAATTCATACGGCTGGCGGCAAATAGCCCAACACTGCGGCAAAACTGTCTACCCTCTGCTGACAACACCTCACTTTTGCATCGGCAAAAGACTGACGTTGTAGCCCCCCAAATGTGACGCTGGGCGCTCCTCGCCGAAGCAAAAGCGTCCCCTGACTTTTTCGAGGTGCTCGATGAAAACACCCGCTATTTTTCTCGCCGCTCTCGCACTGCTCGCGGCGCTGCCATTCGCCCAGGCACAGAGTGACGCCGCGCAGGTCACCGCGCAGAAGGTTGCGTACAGTGATCCGCAGCTACAGCAGTTTGCCGATGCCTACCGGGCCATAGTCCTGCTGAGCCGCGAGTATGCCCCCAAGGTCAAGGCTGCGGCGGATATCGAGGAGGCCGAGGCGCTCAATCGGGAGGCGCAGGGGAAGATGATCGCGGCCATAGAAGAGACGGGACTGACAAAAGACCAGTACCAGCAGATAGCGACAAGCCTCAAGTCTGACCCGACCCTGGTAGAGAGGGTCAACAAAATACTGCAGCAGGGGCAGCCGCAAGAATAAATTGAGAACTGCCGCGGCCGGAAAGCGCCGCGGCAAATGCCGTCAGTTGCAGCTGGACGGCCCTATATCCACCCACACACTGGCCGTTCCCGGCTCGTCGCCGCGGGTCCACCATTGGGCGCGGTAGCGCCGGCCCTCGTGGTTCACCTCGTCGCCGCCGTTATAGGTGGAATCCGCACTCCAAGGCACCTCCACATCGCTGATCAGCGTCCACTCGGGCGCGGAGAATCCGGGCTCGTTGCCCTGGGTCCAGTAGTTGGCCTGCCACACCAGTTGGCTGTGGCTCACCTGGTCGCCTCCCGTATAGACGGTGCCGCTGTTCCAGGCCGGGTAGTTGCCCGCGTCGGGATCCACCATTTCGCAGCCGCCGCTGGCGGTATCCTCGACGGTCACCGCCACTTCGGCGTAGGTGGTGTCGATACCGTCGCTGACCGCCACTGTCACCGTGTAGCCGGTGTCCCCGTCCACCTGGGGTGCGACCAGGCTGGCGATGGCGCCGCTGCCGTCCACCAGGGTCAGGCCGGGTGCCGTCCACTGGTAGCTCAGCGGATCGCCATCCGGATCGCTGGCGTCGGCGGCGAGCTCGAAGCTCTCGCCTTCGGTGACGGCCGCAGTGGCAGGTACCGAGACCAGCGGCGCCCGGTTGCCGCCGGTACCTTCGAGCAACACATCGGCGGCCGCATGCAGGTCCGGGTGGGTGCCGATGGTGGTGTCGTCGCCGTTCTGCATCGGGTAGCCGGTCAAGACCACCAGGTCGCGCATCTCGCCGGTTCCCAGCGCGCCCAGGCCCGCGGCGCGGGCGACGCCCTGCAGGCTGGCCACGGCGCCGGCGACTATCGGGTTGGCGGACGAGGTGCCGCTGAAAGTGGCGGTGTACTCGGCGTTGGGCTCGTTGTAGAGGCTGCCGTAGCCGGTGGTGGTCACATTCCAGCCCCAGGAGAACACATTCACCCGCGATCCGTAGTTGCTGAAGCTGGCCCGCAGGCCGGTGGCCGGATCCGCCGCGCCCACCAGGAAGCTGCCGGAGTCCCGCAGGGCCGGATCGAAGCGGCCGTTGAAGTGGCTGTGGTCCAGGTTGATATTGCCGTTGCCGGCCGCCGCCACCACATGCACCCCCAGCTCCTGGGTGATATAGCGCACCGCGTCGTAGGGGCCGTCGTAGTAGTCCAGCGGCACATAACAGCTGCTGCCGCAGCCGAGGTACTGGTCCAGGCTGTCGTTGCGGTAGTGAATACCCACCTGCATCACGCTGCCCGGCGGCAGCTGCTCCGCGGCCTGGATCATGCGGTCCACACCGTACTTGGCATAGCCCAGGCGCGCGCCGTGGGCGATGCCGGTGGTGCCGAAGCCGTTGTCCAGGGAAGCGATGATGCCGGCGCTGGCGGTGTCGTGGCCGTCGATCACATAGTCCCCCACCACCATAAACGGCTGCGGCAGGTCGATGTGGTTGTTGTTGAAGGCGCCTATCTCGTTGCTGACCACATCCACGCCGCTGCCGTCGCCACCGGGCAAGGTCCAGGCGTAGTGGGCGTCCACACCGCCGAGTATGTAGCTGTCGTTCGGGTTGCCCTCGCGGCTGTACAGGTAGCCCTGCCGGTTGGAGAAATCCGGCACCGCGGCCGGCTCGGCGACCGCGGCCGGCTCCGGTTCGGGCTCGAAGTACACCAGTTCGACGTCGGCATTGCCGGAGAGGCTGGAGATCAGGTTGTCGATCTGCGCCCGACCAGCGCCCTCGGGCACGGGCATCTCGAAATAGCGGTCCAGGCGGAAGCGGTGGTAGGCCCGGCTGCGATCGATGCCACGCGATGCCGGCGAGGCGCGGCCGGCGCGCAGCGGGAAGCGGGCCTTCAGTTTGCCGTTGCCGCGCAGCTGGCCGGCCCGCTGGGCGTAGCTCAACTCGACATAGGGATGGGCCACTTCCTTGAAACGCACCACCAGCTTGCCATCGGCTGCCCAGGCGCCGCCGGACGCCAGCCCGACAGACACCGACAGCGCTGTCATTTTTAGGTACTTATTTTTCATGTTTTTGTCTCCCGTGGGAATCAGTTATCGCGGGTGGCGAAACCTCGTGCCGCAGGGGAGACTATTACAGTGGTATGGAGAAAACCGGCCCATATGCCCAGACTGTGCGCCCGGGCCCAAAAGTGATGTGAAGACGCCCGAAAAGTGAGCGGTTTCATGTCCGGGATATTACAAAGGCGGGAGCTGCAGCGCCGCGCAGATCTCCCGCAGGTGCTTTTCTATCCAGTCCTTGTCGAAGGAGCCCCAGTCCCGCAGCACGTAATAGCCGTCGTTGTTGCGCACCCCCTCCTGCACGAATTCCACCTGGGTCCCGTGTCCCGGCAGTCCCTTGGCGATGATGTCCTGCACCGTGCGCCGCGGCCAGCCGGTGGTCTCCTCCAGCGCCGGGTTGTTGGGCTTGGGCAGGCTTGCGATCAGGTGGGCGATCAGCATGCGCCGGCAGATGGTGGGGTTGAGCTGCTTTTGCAGATCCATTGTCACTGTGTGTCCCGTTTATGCAAGGAACCCCGTTGTAGCACATTGATCGTCCCGAGTCCCGGCAGGCGACAAACCTGCCATCCCTGGCGCGGCTCTGGTGCCTTCGATCCAGCCCCGGCCCCGCCATCCCTGGCGGGTCGCTGAGCCGCGCACAGCGCGATGCGCTGTAATCGCGCGGCTCAGCCCTGACTTTCGCGGCCGCTTTGCGCATAATCCGGGTTCCACATCAGCGGACACACGCTGCGAGCACAATAAGTAGAGGGCTGAGACAGTGGAAAGCGATGATCTGGAAAATGAGCTGGAAAACGGGGCGCCCAAGCTCCGCGATACGGACCCCGGCATACTCGCCGCGGCGGTGCGCGCCCAACTGGCCGGCGCCCGGGCCGCAGGCCTGGACTGCCGTCAGTTGCTCCTGGACAGCGGTATAGACCCCGCCCAACTGGAAGTCCCCGACAGCCGCATCGGCCGCGAACAGGTGGCCACCCTGCTGTGCCGCGAGTGGGACCTGCTGAACGACGAGTCCGGCGGCTACCTGGCCCGCCCCTGGCAGCGCGGCACCTTCGCGATGATGGGCCACGCCTGCATCAGCTGCCCCAACCTGCGCCGCGCCCTGCTGCGCTCCGGCCGTTTCGTGTCCATGGTCAGCGACGACCTGCAGATCAAGCTGGTGGAGGACGGCGAGGAGGCGCGGCTGACCTTCCACCACGGCAACGACAAACAGCTGCCGAACCAGATCTTCGTCGAATCCATGGCGGTCATCTGGCTGCGCTTCTTCAGCTGGCTGATCGACCGCACCATTCTGCTGGAGCGGGTGCACCTGGCCTTCCCGCCGCCGGACTACAACGAAGACTACAGCGATATGTTCCCCTGCCGGCACTACTTCCACCAGCGTGAGACCTGCCTGGTGTTCAACACCCGCTACCTGCAGATGCCGCTGGTGCGCGACGAACAGCAGCTGGCGGAATTCCTCGCCCGCGCCCCCGAATGCCTGCTGGCCCAGTACAAGTCCGACAACAGCTTCACCGGCCGCATCCGCCGCATGCTCGCTGGCCAGAACTGCATAGAGAACCTGTCCCTGGACGACGTGGCCGCGCGCCTCTACACCTCGCCGCAGACACTGCGCCGGCGCCTGAAGGAAGAGGGCAACAGCTGGCAGGACATCAAGGATTCGGTGCGCCGCGACATGGCCGTCTACCAGCTGAAAAAGCAGGAGACCGCGGTGGCGGAGATCGCCGAGCGCCTCGGCTTCTCTGAGCCCAGCGCCTTCAACCGCGCCTTCAAGAAGTGGACCGGGCTGGCGCCGGGGGCCTATAGGGATAAATACCGCGGTTGATTCGGGGCGGGCGAACACAAGGTTCGCCCAAAAAAAATCCCCGCAGCTGCGGGGATTTTTTTAAATAAGCACAGAGCTATTCGAAAGTCACCACCCGCACACTGATACGGCGGTTCTTCTGCTTGCCCTCCTCGGTGCTCTCGTCGGCAATGGGCTTGGCGGAACCCATGCCGGTGGCGGTCACCCGATTGGCGTCTACCCCCTTTTCCACCAGCATCTGCGTCACCGCGTCGGCGCGCTGCTGGGAGAGCTGCTGGTTCGCCGTCTCGTCACCATTGCCGGAAGTGTGCCCCTCGATGGCGATGGTAACCCCCGGGTTTTCCTGCAGTATCGTCGCCAGTGCATCCACATCCGGCACGGAGGTGCTGGTGACCTCTGCGCTGTCCTCCGCGAATTGAATGGCCAGTGGAAACTCGCGATTTGGGTCGCGCGCGGGGCTGGCGAGGTATTCGCGGAAACTGCTGGCAAAATCCACCGGCTCTTCACTCGTTGGCACTACGGCCGTGTCATCCGGCGGCACCGCTGTCGCATTCGGAGTCTCCTCGATAATCACCGACTCCTCCTCGAGCAGCACCTCACCGGGCTTGTCCTCCATCTGCCCTCTCTTCGCGCACATATTCAGCGCGTAGAGCGCGGCCAGTGCGATCAGTAGCGGCCAGAACCACTTGCCGAAACTGCCGCGCTTGTGCTCCCGCTCTGCCGGCTTGCGCGCGGCCTGGGGTTCGGCGTGTCCGCGGGAAAAGGCGCGGGCACCTTCACCCAGGTGTTCGAAGTTGGTGACACCCAACTCCTGTAGCATATCGCCCGGCAGCTTGTCGCGAATAAACGGTTTCTGCTCCAGCAACAACGAATCCAGGCCACCCATATCCAGGCCCTTGCTTCTCGCCTGTTCTCCCAGCAGCGACACGGTTATCGCAGCGATCACTTTCAGCAGGCGGCTGCCGGTATCCTTGTCCAGGCCGAGCGACGAGGAAAAAGCCTGGGCAATACGATCCAGCTTGTTGCCGAAAATGCTGTCGAGCATCCCGCTGCCGCTGTCCTGCAGCTTGCTCATCCGGTCCGGATCCCTGAAGGCTTCGCTGGCAGAGGACAGGTCCAGCTCGCTGCCGCCGGTAACGATATTGAGCAGGCTGCCGGGGCCGCTGCGATTGGTACCCCTTTTCAACATGCCGGCAATAATCGTGGCCATTCCCGCATTGACGGCGGACTCCCCCTTTCCCTCCGGAATTCCCAGGGCACTGTCGAGCGCGCTCAAACCGGAAGAGCCCAGTTGGCGCACCGCCATTTCCAGTAGATTGTCCGCCATGGCAAAGCCTCGTTTACAAACCTCTAAACGTCTCCACTGAGTGTATGGCAGCTAACTCTTCGGATTAGTTTGATTCCGAATAACCATCACTCGGGAACCTAAAATGTCTTTATGGTCACAGGCTGTCGCCGGAGTCACCATCCGTGGTGATTTTCATCATTGCGCCGTCGCCGGGTGCAACTATGGTTATAGCCTTGCAAAAATAAAAGAGGCCCCAACAGTGCCCACAGAAGCCTATATCTACGACGCCATCCGCACGCCCCGGGGCAAAGGCAAGCCCGGCGGTGCCCTTCATGAAGTCAAACCGGTGACACTGCTCGCCGACCTGCTGCGGGAACTGCAGAAACGCGCCCACCTGGATACGCAGAAAGTAGACGACGTGGTCATGGGCTGCGTCACCCCCATCGGCGACCAGGGCGCCGACATCGCCAAGACCGCGGCTTTGGTGGCCGGCTGGGACTGGGATATCGGCGGCGTTACCCTGAACCGCTTCTGCGCCTCCGGTGCCTCGGCGGTGAATCTCGCCGCGGCCAAGGTGCGCTCCGGCTGGGAGCAGTTGGTGGTTGCCGGCGGAGTGGAATCCATGTCGCGAGTGCCCATGGGCTCGGACGGCGGCGCCTGGGCCGCGGACCCGCGCACCGCGCTGGATATCGACTTCGCCCCCCAGGGCATCGGCGCCGACCTGATCGCCACCCTGGGCGGCTTCAGCCGCGAGGATGTGGACGCCTTCGCGCTGGAATCCCAGCGCAAGGCCACCGCCGCCTGGGAGCGCGGCGCCTTCGCCAAATCCATAGTGCCGGTGCGGGACCAGAACGGCCTGCTGATTCTCGACCGCGACCAGCTGGTGCGCCCGGACACTTCGATGGAGGGCCTGGGCCAGCTGAAGCCGTCTTTCGCCGGTATGGGCGAACTGGGCTTCGACAATGTCACCCGCGAGCGCTACCCGCAGGTGGAGCGCATCGACCATGTGCACACCGCCGGCAACTCCTCCGGCATCGTCGACGGCGCCGCCGCGCTGCTGATTGGCAGCGATCAGGCCGGCCGCGACCTCGGCATAGCGCCCCGCGCGCGCATCGTCTCCGCCGCGGTTGTTGGCACCGACCCCACCATCATGCTCACCGGCCCGGCGCCGGCCACGCGCAAGGCCTTAAAGGTCGCCGGCCTGACGGTGCAGGACATCGACCTATACGAGGTCAACGAGGCCTTCGCCGCGGTGGTGATGCGTTTCCAGCGCGAACTGGATATAGACCCGCAGAAAATCAACGTCAACGGCGGCTCCATCGCCATGGGCCACCCGCTGGGTGCCACCGGCGCCATGCTGATCGGCACGGTGCTGGACGAACTGGAAGCGCGCGGGCAGCGCTACGGACTGGTCACCCTCTGCGTCGGCGGCGGCATGGGTGTGGCGACCATTATCGAGCGACTCGGTTAACGGGGTGAGGGGAAGAGAAAAATGAAATCCATTCGCCTGGAAAAAGACAGTGACAACATCATCCACCTGATCCTGGACAACCCCAACGCGTCCGCCAATGTGATGGACCGGGACTTCGCCGAGTCACTGCACGAGGCGAGAGAGCGCCTCGGGAAAGACGACTACGCCGGCGTCATAGTGCGCTCTGCGAAATCCACCTTCTTTGCCGGCGGCGACCTCAACTGGCTGTACAAGGCCAAGCGCGAGGAGGCGGAAGAGTTTTTTCAGTACTGCGAATCCCTGAAGGCGGACCTGCGCTGGCTGGAAACCCAGGGCAGGCCGGTGGTGGCCGCAATCAACGGCGCCGCCCTCGGCGGCGGCTGGGAACTGGCGCTCAGCTGCCACCACCGCATCGCCATCGACGACAAGTCGGTAAAAATCGGCCTGCCGGAAGTCACCCTGGGCCTGCTGCCCGGTGGCGGCGGCTGTGTGCGCATGCCGCGCCTGCTGGGCATGCAGAGAGCACTGCCCTATCTGCTGGAAGGCAAACAGGTGAGTGCGCAACAGGCGCTGGACGCGGGCCTGATTCACCAGACTGCAAAGGACGCGGAAGAACTGCTGAATCACGCGCGCGCCTTTGTTCTCGCCAATGCCGAGGGCGAAGTCCAACAGCCCTGGGACCGGGACGGCTACCGCATGCCCGGCGGCGATGCGAATAACCCGAAGAATGCGCAGCTGCTGGTCGTCGCCCCGGCAATGCTGAAGCAGAAAACCCAGGGCTGCCTGCCGGCACCCGAGGCGATACTGGCTGCGGTGGTCGAAGGCTCGCAGGTGGATTTCGACACCGCCACCCGCATCGAGTCGCGCTACTTCGTCGAACTGACCTGCGGCCAGGTGGCGAAGAACATGATCGGCACCTTCTGGTTCGGCCTCAACGCGGTCAAGGCCGGCGCCTCGCTGCCGGACGGCGCGCGCAATAAGCCGACAGCGCCCATCGGCAAGATCGGCATTCTCGGCGCCGGCATGATGGGCGCCGGCATCGCCTACGCCTGCGCGAGTAAGGGCGTCGAGGTGGTGCTGAAGGATGTATCGCTGGAAGCCGCGAAAAAGGGCAAGGGCTACGCAGAGAAATCCCTCGACAAGCGCCTGGAGCGCGGACGCATCGACGAGACAAAAATGTGCGAGATACTCGCGCGCATTAAAACTACTGCAAATCCGCAGGATTTGCAGGGCTGCGAACTGATTATCGAGGCGGTATTCGAGGACCGCGAACTCAAGGCCAGGGTCACCCGCGAGGCGGAGGCACAGCTGGAAGAGAGCGCCATCTTCGCCTCCAACACCTCCACCCTGCCGATCACCGGACTGGCCGAGGCGTCGGAGAGACCGCAGAATTTTATCGGCCTGCACTTCTTCTCCCCGGCGGACAAGATGCCGCTGGTGGAAATCATCTGCGGCGAGCAAACCGACGATCTCACCCTGGCCCGCGCCTTCGCCTTCGTGCTGCAGATAGGCAAGACGCCAATCGTCGTCAACGACAGCCGCGGCTTCTTCACCTCGCGGGTGTTCGGCTGCTTCACCAACGAGGGCATCGCCATGCTCGGCGAGGGCGTCAACCCGGCCACGATAGAAAACACCGCTGCCCTGGCCGGCTTCCCGGTGGGTCCGCTGGCAGTCAGCGACGAGGTTTCGCTGACGCTGATGGGCAAGATCCGCCAGCAGACGATCAACGACCTGCAGCGCGAAGGCAAACAGGCCCCGTCCCACCCGGCGGACAAGGTGATCGACCATATGCTGGAGCTGGGCCGCGCCGGCAAGGCCGCCGGCGGCGGTTTTTACAGCTATCCCCAAGAAGATAAAAAAGGGCGTGAAAAGAAACACCTGTGGACCGGCCTGGCGAAGGAATTCCCCCCCGGAGAACAGCCGCCGCTCGCGGACGTCAAGGAACGGCTGCTGTTTATCATGGCCATAGAGACACTGCGCTGCTACGAGGAAAAGGTGCTGCGCAGCGTGCGCGACGCCAACATCGGTTCCATCTTCGGCATCGGCTTCCCGCCCTGGACCGGCGGCGCCCTGCAGTACATCAACCAGTACGGCCCGGCGGAATTCGCCCGGCGCGCACGGCAGCTGGCGGAACGCTACGGCGAGCGCTTCGCGCCGCCGCAGGTGTTGCAGGAAATGGCGACCTCTAACCGAGCCCTGACTGACGACTAACCCCCCTTTGCAGGAGCGGCCCATGGCCGCGATCGATATACGAGAAATCCCCAAAGCCCGATCGCGGCCATGGGCCGCTCCTACAGCAGGTACACTGAATAATAAATCCGGAGAAAACCCATGATCCCAAGAAGCGTCTTCAATGAAGAACACGAACAGTTCCGCGATACCGTGCGCAAATTCCTCGAGAAGGAGGCCGCCCCCTTCCACCACCAGTGGGAAAAGGACGGCCAGGTGGACCGCGCCCTGTGGAACAAGGCCGGCGAGATGGGCTTTCTCTGCCCGCAGGTTCCCGAGGAATACGGCGGCCTGGGCCTGGACTTCGGCTACAACGCGATCGTCGCCGAGGAAATTTCCCGCGCCGGACTCACCGGCATCGGCTGGGGCCTGCATTCGGATATCGCCGTGCCCTATATCGTCAACTACGGCACCGAGGAGCAGAAACAGAAATACCTGCCCAAGTGCATCAGCGGCGAGATCATCACCGCCATCGCAATGACCGAGCCGGGCACCGGCTCCGACCTGCAGAATGTGCGCACCACCGCGATAAAAAATGGCGATCACTACGTGCTGAACGGCTCCAAGACCTTTATCACCAACGGCCAGCTGGCCGACCTGGTCATAGTGGTGGCGAAGACAAACCCGGACGAGGGCGCCGCCGGTGTCAGCCTGCTGCTGGTCGAGACCGACCTCCCCGGCTTCAAGAAGGGCACCAACCTGGAAAAGGTCGGCATGAAGGCCCAGGACACCTCCGAACTTTTCTTCGACGACGTCAAGGTTCCGGCGGGAAACCTGCTCGGCGGTGAGGGCCAGGGTTTTGTCTACCTGATGCAGGAACTGGCGCAGGAGCGCCTCGGTGTCGCCATAGGCGCAATCGCCAATGCCGAGGCCGGCCTGCAGTGGACCATCGACTATGTGCGCGAGCGCAAGGCCTTTGGCAAACCCATCGCCGCCTTCCAGAACACTCAGTTCAAGCTGGCGGAGCTGGACAGCGAGCTGACCGCGCTGCGCGTTTTCGTCGACCGCTGCATGGAACTGCACTACGAGAAGCAGCTCGACGCAGCCACTGCCGCCAAGGCCAAGCTGCTGGCCACCGACTTCCAGTGCAAGCTGCTGGACGAATGTGTCCAGCTGCACGGCGGCTACGGCTATATGTGGGAATACCCCATAGCCCGCGCCTGGGCCGACGCAAGAGTGCAGCGCATCTACGCCGGTACCAATGAGATCATGAAACTGATCATCTCCCGCGAGCTGTTGAAGGACTAGAAGCGGGACTCGGGACTCGGGACTCGGGACTCGAAAGAATAGCCCCCCTCTCCCGCTTGCGGGGGAGGGGCGGGCCGCAGGCCCCTGTCGTCATTCCGGCGAATGCCGGAATCCAGAAACCACCGCACTGGATACCGGCCTGCGCCGGTATGACGACAACAAAGAACTCAATAAAAAGCTAAACCATGCAAAACAATAACGGCCCACTAAAAGGCCTGAAAATCCTCGATTTCTCCACCCTACTCCCCGGTCCCTACGCCACCATGCTCCTCGCCGACCTGGGCGCCGAAGTCCTGCGCATAGAATCCCCCACCCGCCCGGACATGCTCCGCGGCCTGCCGCCGATGGTGGGCGAAGACAATCCGGTATCCGCCGCCCACGCCACCATCAACCGCAACAAGAAATCCCTGGCCCTGAATCTGAAGGACCTCCGCGCAGGAGAAATCATCCGACGCCTGCTGGCGGAATACGACGTAGTGCTGGAACAATTTCGCCCCGGCGTCATGGACAAACTCGGCCTCGGCTATGAATCCCTGAGGGAAACCCGTCCGGACCTCATCTACTGCTCCATCACCGGCTATGGACAAAGCGGACCACTCAAGGACCGCGCCGGCCACGATATCAACTACCTGGCCCTGTCCGGCCTCGCCAGCTACTCCGGCCGCGCCGACTCCGGCCCCAGCCTCAGCGGCACCCAGATCGCCGATATCGCCGGCGGCTCCCACCACGCCGCCATGGCCATCCTCGCCGCCGTTTACAAGCGCCAGCAGAGCGGTGAGGGCAGCCGCATCGATATCAGCATGACCGACTGCGCCTTCGCCCTGAACGCCATCGGTGGCGCCAGCGCCCTGGCCGGCGCCGGCGACCCACAGCTGGAAAGGGAACTGCTGAACGGCGGCAGCTACTACGACTACTACCGCACCGCAGACGACCGCTACCTGTCCGTGGGCAGCCTGGAGCCGCAGTTCGCGCAGCAGTTCTTCGCCACACTCGGCCGGCCGGAGTGGCTGGAGCGGGTACTCGACCCGGGGCAGCAGGAATCACTCAAACGGGATATCGCCGCGACCATCGCAACCCGCACCCAGGCAGACTGGGTGCGGCTGTTCGCCGACGGCGATGCCTGCGTGGAACCGGTACTGAATTTCGGCGAGGCCGCCGGCAGCGCGCTGCTGCGGGAGAGGCAGATGTTGTGCACGGGAGATCTGCACGGCGGCGGCGCGATAGCGCAGATCAACAGCCCCTTCGTATTCGACGGCCACAAACCGCAACAGCACACCGCCGGCGCACCACTCGGCGCCCACTCGCGGGAGTTGCTGGAAGCCCTGGGTTACAGCGGGGAGGATATTGAACAACTGCAGGCTGACGGTGTGATTGGCTGAAAGCCCGGCCCCGGCCTAAACGGGAGGCCGGGAAATTCCGGGTCATATCGCGTTTATTCTGCTGTGGACAACTCCGCCAATTGCGTCGACGCCTCGCCATCCAGCAATGTCAGCTCACCCAGGCCCAGCTCTTCCAGCCGGCTGAACTGGGTCGCGCGATCACCCACCACCACCCAGATCATCGAATCCGGCTGCATATAGGTCCCGGCAATCTTGCGCACCTCGTCCACAGTCATCGCCTTGCTGACGGCCTCGCGGCTGCGCACATAGTCGGCGGGCCAATCGTAGCGGCTCATGTTTTCCAGCAGGCCGAGCTTGGCCCGCGCGGTTTCGAAGGCGCGGGCGTTGCTGCGGGTGAGGTAGGAGCGCGAGGTCTCCAGATCCGCTTCAGAGTAGGTGGGGGCATAGTCCCGCAGAATGTCGTGGATCAGCCGCACCGATTCCGCGGTGACATTGGCGCGCACACCGGTACCGATCATGAACTCGCCCTGGGTCTTGCCGGCAGAAATTCCGGAGCGGATGCCGTAGGTGTACCCCTTGCCCTCGCGCAGCTGCTGCATAAAGCGCGAGGCAAAGCCGCCACCGCCGAGGATGTAGTTGCTGAATACCGCCGGGTAGTAATCCCCGGACAGCGCCGACATGGCCGGGCGGCCGATGCGCAGTACCGACTGCTTCGCGCCCGGTACGTCGACGAAGTAGATACCCGGCGCGGCGGCCGCGGATTCGGGCTCGGCAATCTTCACTTCCCGGGCCGGCCAGCGCTCAACCAGCGAGTTCGCCGCCTCCAGGAAATCCCCGCGGGCGATATCGCCCACCACATGGGCGCGGCTCACCGACGGCGAGAGGTAATCGCGGTGGAAGGCCCGCAGGTCATCCATGGTGATCGCGGCCACGGATTCCTCGCTGCCGAGCAGGCTGTAGCCGCGGACACTGTCTACACCGTGCAACAGGCGCGCGAAGGTCCTGGCGGCGATGGCATTGGGTTCGGCGGTGGCGCGCTTGATGCGGCTGGCAACGCTCTTCTTCGCCAGCACCAGCTCATCCGCATCCCAGCGCGGCTCCAGTAGCATTTCCTCCACCAGCGCGAACACCGGCTCGAAGTTGCGCGCCAGGGTGGTGACATCGAAGCGGATGGATTCTTCACCGGCGGAAACACTGATACTGGCCCCCAGTTTCTGGATCGCCGTCTCCAGTTCTTCCGGGGTGCGTCTGGCGGTGCCCCGCTCCATCAGCATCGCGGTCAGGTTGGCCACACCGGTCTTGTCGAGCTTCTCGTGCAGCTGGCCGCCGTCGATCACCAGGCTGAAATTGACCGTGGGCACCTCGCCGCTCTCGATACCGGAGACCTGCAGGCCGTTGGCCAGTTCCTGCTGCCACACCTGCGGCACCGCGGTCTGGGCCGGCTCGCCGTAGGCAGGCTCTACGCTGCGGTCGAAGATGGACGGGGTGCGCTCGCCTCTTTTTAAAACAGATAGGGCCTGCGCGGACGCATCGAACTGCTCCTCGGCACCGGTGACTATCTGCTCCTCCACCACCTGCGCCGGGCTGGAATCCGCCAGCGCCAGCGCCTTCTGCCCGCGGGGCACGAAGCTCGCCGCCACAAACGGCTTGTCCTGGAGGTACTTGCGGTACACCCGCTGCACGTCTTCCGCGGTCACCGCCAGCAGGCGCCGGATATCCTCGCTCACATAGCCGGCATCGCCGGTGTACACCTGGTACTGGGCCAACTGGAAGCCCTTGCCCAGCACGCTGGACAAGCCGTTATAGAAGCCGACCTCCTGGCCGGCCTTGATGCGCTGCAGGTCCTCCGCGGCGATGCCCTCCTTCTCGAACAGCGCAAAGGCCTGTTCGATGCCCGCGTAGACATCATCCAGGTCGCGCCCCTCGAAGGCGCGCACCCACAGATGCGCCTGCCCGGCCAGCTCGGAATCGTAATTGTCCATGGACACGTCCGCGGTCAGCTGCTGGTCCTCCACCAGCACCCGGTACAGGGGCGCGCGCTTGCCCTCGGACAGGTATTCCAGCAGCACCGCCAGTGGGTAGCTGTCCGGATGGTAGCGCTCCACCGCCGGCCAGGCGAGGACGAGCACCGGCTCGCGGGCGAAATTGTCCTCGTGGTAGCGGCGCACGGATTCTTTCAACACCGCCGGCTGCCTGAGCGCCCGCGCGATGGGTTCGCCCACCGGCACCTCGTCGAAATACTTGTGCACCCAGGCCCTGGCCTGCTCGGGATCGAAATCGCCGGCGACAACCAAGGTCACGTTGTTGGGTACATACCAGCGATGGAAGAACTCCTTCACGTCCTCCAGGGTCGCATTCTGCAGGTCCTCCAGCGAGCCGATCACCTGCCAGCTGTAGGGATGCCCCTCGGGATAGAGGTTGCGGTCGATCACGTATCGGGTGTGGCCGTAGGGGCGGTTGTCGACGCTCTGGCGCTTCTCGTTCTTCACCACCTGCTTTTCCTTGGCCAGCACCGGCTCAGTCACGGTATTGATGAACCAGCCCAGCTTGTCCGCCTCGGCCCAGAGCATCTTCTCCAGCGCGTCCCTGGGCACCGTCTGGTAATAGTTGGTGACATCGCGGGAGGTGGAACCATTGGCCCCGGAACCGCCGATGCGCGCACTCATCGCATCCAGCCCGCCCTTGCCCAGGTTCTCCGACTCCAGGAACAGCAGGTGCTCGAACAGATGCGCAAACCCCGTGCGCCCCGCCTTCTCCCGCGCCGAACCCACATGGGCCGTCAGCGACACCGCCACCACCGGGTCGGAGCGGTCGATATGGAAGAGGACCTTGAGGCCGTTATCCAGCTGGAATTGCTGGTAGTCGATGGCGAATTGGGACGAGTGTTCCGACTGAGGTTTTGGTTCGGGCTTGGAGCGGTCGCAGCCCAGCAGGCCGAGGGCCGGGATGGAGGCGGCGGCCAGCAGGGCCATGGAGGCCGTGAGGTTCCTGAGCATGGGGGATTCCTGTGCATTGTTATGGGCAGGAAGATAGCAGGAGTGGTGTTTAGCGGCGACAACTACGCGGTTGGTGAATACACACAAACAAGATTACACCCGATTACAGAATCTCCACCTGCTTCATTTATCGTGTTATAAACGCGCAATAAGAATGAGATGTGCGTCACGCAGAAGTTACCCAGTACAACACGCAGCCGCACCATTCCGTGTGATTTGGCGCCGAATATTACTCAGCCCCCAATTATTTAGAAAAGCAGCCTAGAGCTGATGACCGGCGGCACGAAATAGCCCCCTTGGAAGCTTAGTGTTCGCCGCATTACCCTGACCGAGATGACTGAATTACCCTGACCGAGATGACTGAATTACCCTGACCGAGATAACTGATGCTTGAAGCTCGAATAAAGTTCTATGATATAAAAAAATGCGGGTATTACCTCAGGGCCGCCCAAAACCCACTGTTTGGGGGTATCAACGATACACTGTCAAAGCTAGACACCTGGGCAAGGGCTCCCGGCAGAACATTGGTAAACACAACAACGTATGAGCCAGACCCCGATAAGGACATTCTGAATACATACTTCTGCGACTGGTTCAGGCCAAATGGTGGCAGTGATAGCGTTCTAGTGCTGTGGAACGAAGTGCAAAACGACAAAGGCGTAATATATGGAATGAGCCCAGACGCAACGCCTGGCGAGCGCGCTATGCGGGCCACAGACTTTGGAGACGAGCCCGCGATTCCAGGCTCACCAAGCTACTTTTGGTTCATTCCAGACTTCCGAGTGTTCGCAACAGTGATATTCGATCACTCGATGTCCGGCAAGCGGAATCTGGATTTCTTCATCAAAGGGTACATGGCCAATAAATCACCGTATCGGGTTTTCGACCCAAACGACAGAAACAAGGTTATTGGGTATTCCAGGGATGGGAGCGCTGATAACAACTCGGCCAGTACGCTCTCTCACTTCGTATCCACAGGCCGCAAGCAGGATGAGCTCGAACAGGAACTGCTGCAGAATCGCCACAGGATTCGCAGAATGATCAAACGGGAAACATTGCAATACACCAGCCAGGACGGCCGGAACTGGATTGAGAGAATATTTTCCAGCCTTACGGACAACACACCAGAATTCGATAGCCGTGCCCGGACGATCTCACACGAACTGCAATTTGAGCCTACAGCGCCGCAAATCCGACAGATTGTGAACAGCTACTCTGAGCGGGGGCCGCAAAGCTCGATAAAGAATATCGGCTTCGTTTACAATGACCAAACGAGGGTAATGCTCAACGGAAAGAGTGTCACGGCGAAAACTGAACTCAACGTTACCCGTCGTGCAAATCAAATTGTCCGCCCGCAATCTCTTCTGAGGGCCCTTGCAGCGCGAAGAGATGCTCTCCTCCGAGCATTAGATGAAGCCCCTTTCGAAATTGAAGAGGCAGCTGGAGAAACAGCTGAAGCATAATGAAAAAATATGGCGCAATCGCACTTTTAGCGTTTCTCACCACCGTCATATTCAACAAGGCGGCAGTCGAACTTGACCACAAAGGCTACCAAGCCACGCTGGAAGCTCTGCTCAATATATCGTCAATCATTTTTGCAATCATCGGCGCCTGGATTGCCATAATTTATCCGCGTGCTATTGGCAGAGTCTTCAAGAGAGAAGACCTCAACCAACCGGCTCTAGAAGAAGCAAGAGCTGACACTGACTACCTCAGCCAATTGGTCGAAATTGTCTTGGTGTCGGCAATAGTACTAATGGCGGTTTTACTTACCCAGTTTGTTGTGCCTGTAATACAAGCCCTAGATATTAAATCTGCAAAGGTAACCTTTAGGTATATCGGATTCTTTATAATCGCGCTCCTCACATTCTCGCAGTTATATGCCATTTTCAGGGTAATCCTTGCAAATTATTTCTTTCTAAATGAGCTCAGAAAGAAAGATGTCAAAGAAAAAGTTGATTACTTACACAAATAAAAGCCTGCAACTGCGTAATACTGTCCACTTAAGCGGAGTAGAGGCAAATAGGGCGCAAGGGCGAATAGAGGGTCAAATCTTGACTCAACAGCCCACTTCTAATTTGAGAGAAAAGTTTCGTAAAAAGGTAGGGGGAAATTCTTACACTGATTTTAGAGCGAATCATCTTAAAATATTGCTTCTGGCTGGACATTCTACTGAATAAATTAGCGTCATAATGTTGATCTGACACCATTTGTCTAAGGATCAAGCTATCCGAGGATAGCCCTGGGGTACGCCCCCGGAAACGTCGGCTTCATGCAATGCTCAATTGAATGATAGATCTGCGGCCCCTGGACTGCAAGGGCCAACCCTTGTTGGCTCAAAGCATATATAAGAATATTGGGGTCAGGCGGTGGCAAAATCCAAGTGCAACTTACCGAATGCACCGGATGGCCAGTGTTGATATAGTGCAGCTCTAATCGGCCAGCATCGAACCATGAAGGAGCCAGAGATTACATATGTTTAAGACAAGAAGATTTAACAAAAGTACCGGGAACGTCGAGATCTGGACATATGAATGGGTAAGAGACAATGGGATTAGTCATAAACGATTCATCGATAAAGTTGGCGAAGACGACGGGACTGCGAAGTTGGATTTGTCTCCAGGGCAAGCCATCTGTTGGTCCTTCGAAGGCACTATGGGAAACATAGCTGTTGATTCGGCGTCTGTTTTGGGTCAATTTCAGGACGACGAGGGTGACGATGCTCAGCTCCCATGCAATATCATCAAAGCAGGAAAGTTTAGACATGGAGCTCCGAGATGGTATTGCAGAACCCACATGGTTTATTGGGGAACTAAGGCAGATAAAGAAAGTTGTGACGACAAGAGTGATATAGTTTGTAGTAACGCATCCATGCGATTTAGTTACGTCAAAAATCCGCTTGAGCTAGACTTAAACGCCTTCGAAGAGGTAGGGATATGGTGTTCATTGCCAGCCGCACTATCGAGCCGTAAAATTCCTAAGCGACTGCCGCGTGTACACGTCCATGCCCGAGAGAAAGGCGCCGACAAAAAAGTTATAGATGGTGATTATCCCGCTATACTATGCGTAAACCCGCGAGAGGCGGGACTATTTGAATCGCCAGCAATAACGAAAATTCAGATCACCCCGCCCGCAATTATCGGCTTCTTGAAGGCTTTTCTAAAAAATGACGCTGAAGATTTGGGCTGTGTATCTTGTAACAAGTGCCACTTTCCTCATCTTGATCTAGGCATGTTTGCGTCCGAACCTCATAAAAAACATTTCTGTGCTAATTGCGGGAATGACAGCACTTGGACTAATCCTCCAATGGTATCGAACCCGTTGAGAGTACTACATGATCATTTCGAATACGGTAATAAATATGAAACTGTGGATAGAGAGATCGACATAGATTCTTATGGTAGTAATGTTGTCTATGACGTATGGGCATCTACGCCAGCTATTGTTTGGACCGGAGAAAGGCCACAGGAGGAGGGAATCCACGTCCATATATATAGGAACGGGCAGATAATCGTAGATGATACATTTGGCTCGGTTATCATTGGTGGTAAACCTCTGGTGCGAGAGGATCTCCTTGACTCCATGATGAACAATACATTTAGCCAAGTCGAGAATAAGTAGGGGCAGTGACGAATGGCACTTCGAACGGCACTTACTTAATCCCAAGCATTTCATTTGATACGAAAAAGATCGGTCCAGTGATAGGCTGCAAATCGCCAATTTCCCACCACCGGAGCCGATCTTCACTTCATGCATGCTACCCGCACCGCTATAAAATATTGGCTCAGCTCAGATTAAATATTGAATAGAATATTATGAACATTAGGATCAGCATGAATATTAGGAATATTAGGGTCAGAGTAACATTTTGGCGCTTAGTTCACTTAATGGATTGCGCGTCTATGTGTTACTCTGCCCCCTCGTATTCCTATTTCCTGACAAATTATTAAACTTGCGTCAGGTTGGTGCTAAACAGCAACCCATCAAGATTTTCAGACTGAATCAATTCCTTAAACACCTCTGTACAGTAGATACTAATATAGCTTTCTTTGGTCCTGAAAACCGGCACACGCTCCAACTTACCTGCATCAAATTCAATACCGGAGAGTAAGTTTCCTTTCCTCGTTACCGAGCCCGGCACCACAGCGTTAAGATCTTCAGTGATGGTCAAAGGGTTGAACAGATAGAATTTTGCTTCCTGATACATACAGGGCAGAAACTCACCGTAAGGGGCCAACAACCCTTCCAGCGCTTGATATGCCGAATTATGTAGTACGAGATAGTTTTGCCAGGTTGAAATTGATGGAATCATGGGAGGGGAATCACATGCCTTGATACTCAGCTCCAATGGTACCCAGTCACTCGCGTAGGATTTAGGCGTCGTGAAAAATACAAAATCGTCATTCCCGAGCTTATCTTCAACCTCGTCAGGGCCGAAATATAGAGTCATGTAGTCGCTATCGTTCTGGAATATCCGATAGATTTTCATACTTTCTTAAACTACTTGGGTAAGTTTATCCGCAGGCAAAATAACATAGCTCGGAGAGCTGGAGAATTTTAAATCAGAATATTGGAATATTGGAATATTGGAATATTGGAATATTGGAATATTGGAATATTGGAATATTGGGGTCAGGAATATTGCACAGGAATATTGCAGGAATATTGGGAATATTGGGGTGGAATATTGGCAGTGGGGTCAGAGTAACATTTCGGCACGACAACCATCCAAAGCCTTACAGCCGAAATGGGTACCCTTACGCGCACTATATCGCCCGCTGCACGCTCTGCCCCCGCCTTCGCGGGCTACCGCTTTTCCCGGCCACGGCGGTGGTCCGGGTTAGCCAAACAGTTAAATTCGTGTCAGAGTGAAATTATCTTTTGCTCTAAGAATAAGAGATCCATCAAAATTTTTTCTTTCCACTCTACACATTCTAAAATTCATCGTGATATAACTTCCCAGCCCCAGAATTCTGTAGCTAGTGAGGGCTACTGCAGCTAAGAACAACGTACCAGACTTCCCAATCAGAGATACAGAATTATTGCAAGCACTTAAAAGGCGGAGCGAGCCAAAACCTGACGCTTTCTCAGCCGCCCTTTTGATCAAAAAATTATTGATACGGAGAGCCAAATGAAACCCAAAGATATTTGGATAGTCTTTACCAAAAGCCGCCCTCTACCTGGCTGCGATCTCGATTTCGACGGCTGTGAATTCTATTTCTGCGAAGCCTATGTCCCTGTAGACACGCCAACTGATCCACAGATCGTTTTTGAAGAGATCATCGGAAAAGCCAGAAACGAACTCCTGGATAAAAAATTCGAACTTGTGGATATTTCCATGATCGTTCGCTTTGATTCGTCACAGTGGGAAGTAATCGGCGACAGCGGCAACGACATCCATGAACTCGCACAGTCCGCGGAAACCAGCCAAAACATCGTGTTTAGTGCTTTCCGCTCTGAGGATATAGAGGAAGAAACGCAATATAAGCACATCATTTCCAACCTGGATTAACAACTTTATCAAAAGGATTTGTAAGATGGATTCTCAGAGTGGAGCCATGTCCGTTGCAGAGGACAAGTACGCCTTTAAAACAGACGTAAATCTTATTTTCGGTAATCAGAGTGTTACAAGAACACATGTACTGAGAACAACACTGCATAGCTTGCCTATCTGGAAGACCAGAAATTCCAATATCAGCGTGTCACCTCACGAAGACCGCTCCGCCAGCGTAATCAAAGAGGCTGCGATCATAGACAGTGAAATGTGGGCATTTGAAATTGACGCAACACGCGCAGAAGATATCGTTGCGGCAGTCAAGTTTGCATCTCATTACTACGACGTATCTTCGGATGTTCTACTGAAAAATGTCTATGCAAAAAACTTGAATGCCGAAAATGTGGACAGCAAACACGACGAAATCAAGATTAGGATCAATAAAGATCTGTATTCCAGTACCTGCAATGCGGTTCTTCAAGCAGCAAAGATTCTGGGCGTTTCATGCCAACTGAATTTTTACGTATTCAGCAAGAACAATAACAATAAAATCCCCCATAGTGAACTGAAAGATGCACTGTTACGCGGCGGCGCCGATTCTGTTGCGACAGATGATCACCGGCCAAAAGTTCAAGTCGGCAATAATGCCGGCACCGCATCCTTGATGCAGAGGACCAACTTTCACCTGGCAACCCTTTCACCATAGCTTTCCGAAAAAATCCGGGGGCAAGTCGCAGATTATGGATAGCAAGGACTACGCACTCTGCCCCCGGAAATCCTGAAACTTCAGCTCCGCTAGGCGCAGCTATCGGGCACCATGTGATCAACGGTACCGGCTAGCTGATCACGAATGACATAAGGTCCGAGGTTGGGGCTGGGTACGGTTATTCTCACTCGCCTGGGCAATTTCCATGGTCTGCGACAGATTGAAGATGAAAATCTGATTATCTTCATTGTCTATAGGAAAGAGTCGCAACAGTAGGCGATTCATATACTTCGCCCCTACCTGTACAACTGCTGTACAATGCCCTCGACACTCCGTGCCCATTGTTCGACCATTTCAGGACCAACCAGCGATGTCCGTGTTATTCGAAGAAATTGACAGCCAACCCTCTCCCCTGGGTGAAATCTCCCTGCGCCGGCGGCGCATTCCCGCACTCGGCGACAGGGATATCTACGAAGTAAAGCTGGGCGAAGAATTCCTGATGTCGAGCATGTTTGTGGAGGCGGAAGAGGCGCTGTCTACGCTTGGCCTGGCTCAGGTTCAGGGCGACAGGCTTAATGTGGTCGTCGGCGGATTGGGGCTGGGATATACCGCCGTGGCGGCACTGAAGGACGAGCGGATTGCCGAGCTGCTTGTGGTCGAGGCCCTGGACACGGTCATCGGCTGGCACAGGGATGAGCTGGTGCCACTGGGGAAAACCCTCAATGCCGATTCGCGCAATCGCTATGTGCACGGCAGCTTCTTCGAGCTGGCCACGGCCCCGGATACGGGCTTTGACCCGGAAAGCCCGGGGAAAAAGTTTGATGCCATTCTTCTGGATATCGACCACTCGCCGACTGAGTTCCTGAATGCGGCCAACGCGGGCTTTTATACCAGCGAGAACCTGGCGTTGATGGCGGAGCAGCTGAAACCCGGGGGCGTATTTGCCATGTGGTCACAAAACCTGCCGGAGGAGCATTTCGAGGCGCTATTGAAGACGGTATTTGAAACGGTCGAACCCCATGTGATTTCTTTCTACAACCCGTTTCTGAGTGGAGAATCCACGAACTCCGTTTATGTTTGCGTGAAGAAGGCGGCCTGAGCATTTCCAGCTCAGGCCGGCCATGACAGGAATCCACAGACCTCGGAAGTCAATATACTCAAGGCCCGGGGATTGGCACGCACTCCATCACTTCCACGCAGTCTCCGGGGAAGATGCTGAAGTGCGGGTGTCCTTCAAAGAGCTTTGCCGCATCCTCGAGGGTTTCCGCCTTTACGATGACATATCCCGACATGTTGTTGCGGGTATCGGCAATTCCGTTGGGGTCAATACGCTTGGTCTTGCCCAGCGGGCCGCCAGACGCCACGAGGATGTCTTTATGCTTTTCCATCCAGGCACCCCAGGCGGCCATGCCTTTCTGTATGCGCTGCTCGCGCTCGTCCTCGGACAGGTCTTCCCATCCTTTCATTGAATCCGGGGTGCCGAGATAAATGGCAAAGAAGTCTTTCATCGTTTCTCCTTGCGCTTCTGTCACTGGTTGATTTCCGGTTCCACCAGGCGGGCCAGTGCCGATAGCGATTCCTGCCAGCCGAGGTAGCACATTTCAACAGGGATCATGTCGGGAATGCCTTCCTGGACGATTCTCAGTTCGGTACCACAGGACACGGTCTTGAGGGTGACCCTAACATTCATGGTTCCGGGCAGGTTCGGGTCATCGAAGGTGTCGGTGTAGCGGATCAATTCGTTCTCCACCAGTTCCAGGTATTCACCGCCGAACGCATGGCTGTGTCCGTTGGTGAAGTTGGTGAACGAGGCCTTGAAGGTGCCGCCCACCCTGGCATCCAGGTGCTCGAATTCAGCGTAGAAGCCGTCCGGCGGCAGCCATTTGGCCATCGCCTGTGGATTCAGGAAGGCGCGATAGACGCGCTCGGCCGGTGCGCGCAGGACGCGATGTAAATGTACGGTTCCGCTCATGGTGTTTCTCCTGGTCAGTACTGGTGCTGGGTATTGTTACTGCACGCTGTTTGGTACTAAGGACGTGGATGCCCCTTTTATCAACCGGCGTTGCCACCGGCCTGGTTGCCCTTTTCCATCAGCTCCCGCGCCGGGCGGACTTCCACAGAGCCGTAGCGGGCCGGCGGGATCTTGCCGGCCAAGGCGATTGCCTCGTTGAGGTCCTTGGCTTCGAGCATATAAAAACCGGCGAGCTGCTCCTTGGTTTCGGCAAAGGGGCCGTCGGTGGTGGTGATGCGGTTGTCGCGTACCCGCACCGTGGTCGCCGTGCTGGTGGGCAGCAGTGGGCTGCCGGTGATGTAGTGGCCGCTTTCGCTCAGGCGGGCGACGCACTCCATGCATTCCCGGTTGAGCGAGTCCCATTCCTCCTGGGACTTGCGCTCCATGATCTTTTCGTCGTAATAGACCAGCGCCAGGTACTTCATGATGTGCTCCTTCTGTATCGATAATGGCTGCATTCGCGCGCTTGGGGTTACCTCTCCAGGGTCCATATGGTGCCCGGGCGCGCCGGCGGCCGCTGTGACGCAATGCGTATTGCTTCGTTGAATTCATGCGGTTCGATGGTTAGTCGAACGGGGTCGGCGGAATTCGACAGGGGGACGAAGTTTTTTGAAAAAATTTGCCGAGCGGTTCAGCCGGCATCCCGCTCAGGGGCGAATCTGGCCTAGAGTTGCTATAGAAAGGTACTGTAGAAAGTTACTATAGATCGATGTGCGGCTGAGCCCGTACAATTCCGCCACACCATTGATTATGTCGGCGAGTAGCCGCCCAGCCAGGCAGTCAAGATGCCCGATTCCCAGCCCAACAACCCGCTCCACGGTATAACCCTGGCCACCATCGTCGAAGAGCTGGAGGCCCATTACGGCTGGGACGGCCTGGCGGAGCGGATCGATATCAACTGCTTCAAGAGCAATCCGTCACTGAAGTCCAGCCTCAAGTTTTTGCGCAAGACGCCCTGGGCGCGCGCTAAAGTGGAAGCGCTATACATAGCGACTTTCAGCAAGCAGAACCCCTGGGGCGGCCGCTGATCTGATTCGCCACCCGCCTCGCAATCCCTAAGCACTGGCCTCCCGGAACTGCAGCTCCGCCAGGCGTTTGTAGAGGGGTGAGATTTCTATAAGCTCCCGGTGGCTGCCCTGTGCGACCAGCTGCCCCCGATCCAGCACGGCAATACGGTCGGCGTGCAGAATCGTCGCCAGCCGGTGGGCGATGATGACAGTGGTGCGGTCTTTCATTAGCGTCTGCAGCGCCTGCTGCACGTGGTACTCGCTCTCGGCATCCAGCGCACTGGTGGCCTCATCCAGCAGCAGTATCCTCGGGTCTTTCAGGATCGCGCGGGCGATGGCCAGGCGCTGCTTCTGGCCGCCGGAGAGGCGCGTGCCCTGCTCGCCCAGGTGACTGTTGTAGCCGTCCGGCAATTGTTCAATGAATTCGTGGGCATGGGCCGCCCTGGCCGCGGCGATGACCTCCGCATCGCTCGCGTCGGGCCTGCCGTAGCGGATGTTGTACCAGACGTCGGCGGTGAACAGTGCCGGTTGTTGCGGCACCACCGCCATCTGCCCGCGCAGGGTAGCGGTGTCCATCCCGCGGATGTCTGCGCCATCCAGTGTGATGCGCCCGCCGAGCGGATCGTAGAAGCGCTGCAGCAGCTCCAGCAGTGTGGATTTGCCCGCGCCCGAGGGGCCCACCAGAGCCAGGCTCTTGCCGGCTTCCACATTCAGGCTCAGGCCGCGTATCGCGGGCTGATCGGGCCGGGAGGGGTAACTGAAATCAACGGCCTCGAAAGCGACCTGGGCACTGGATAGGGCGCTGGATGCATTTGCGGGCTGGCCGGGCTCGGCTCCACCGGCGCCGATAGGAATCTCCGATTCCACATGCAACAGATCCATCAGCCGCTCGGTGGCACCGGTGGCGCGCTGCAGTTCACCATAGACTTCGGAAATGGTCGTCACGGCGGACCCCATCATCACCGCGTAGAACACGAACGCCGCCAGGTCGCCGCTGCTCATGCGCCCGGCGATCATGTCGTTGCCGCCCACCCACAGCAAGGCGCTGATGGCTCCAAACATCAGCAGTATCACCACCGCGATCAGCAGGGCCCGCTGGCGCACGCGCCGTTTGGCTACGGCAAACGCGGTTTCCACCTCCTGCGCAAACGCCTGCTTTTCATAAGGCTCACGGGTGTAACTCTGCACGGTTTTTATGTGCTGGATAATCTCACCGGCGTAGCTGCCCACGTCGGCGATGGAGTCCTGGCTGGCCTTGGAGAGTTTTCTTACCCTGCGGCCGCAGAGCAATATCGGCAGCAGCACCAGGGGCACGCCGACCAATACGATCAGGCTCAATTTGAGATTGGTGAACAGCAACAGGATCAAGGCACCGACAAACATCAGCGCGCTGCGCAGTGCCATCGAGAAGGAGGAACCGATGATATTTTGCAGCAGCGTGGTGTCGGTGGTCAGGCGGGACATGATCTCGCCGCTGCGATTGGTCTCGAAATAGCTCGGGTGCAGCGTCACGATATGGTCAAACACCGCCTTGCGCAGGTCGGCCACCACACGCTCTCCCAGCCAGGACACCAGGTAGAAGCGCACGTAGGCGCCCGTCGCCATCAGCCCTGCCAGGGCGAGAAGGATCAGCACGGCCTGGGCCAGGGCCTGGCTGGAATCTCCGGTCAGGCCTTCATCCACGAGCAACCTGAGACCCTGGCCGATGGACAGGGTGATACCGGCCGTAAACACCAGTGCCACAGCCGCGCCACCCAGGACTTTCCTGTAGGGCCGCACGAACTGCCAGAGCGCGGCCATCATCTCGCGGGAGGTCATGCTTGAGGGGCTGTTAGCCGGCGGCTCTTGCACGGGCGAGCTGGCGACGGATTCGGCGGCATTCGACATAAATTTCTACTGATAAATGGAAAATCGCAGCCACTCGGTGGCACTAAGCGGAGGCCTGGGCGGCCCTGCTGTCGGGGGCATTTGGGAAAAAGCCTCATCGGCAAACATTTCCCGAATGCCCGCGACATCAGGGCCTTCGCATTGTAGCCCGGCATTCTTCTCCGGGTTCCGAGTGAGTAGTTACAGGAAATCAATAGATGGGGGCAGAGGCACGCATTGGCAAGAGACTGCCCCTCCTGGCGGCCAGCCGCACTGCTCGATTATTGAACAAATTTCTCGACACCCTGGCACCCAACCCTTATAGTGCGCCCCCGCCTGTATGTCTCCGCCAAGGCAAGCTGGCTAACAGCCCCCCTGTCCCAGTCTCCGGAAAAAGTCCCCAGGAATACGCTCTTGATTACCACCGCGAACATCACCATGCAGTTCGGTGCCCAGCCGCTGTTTGAGAACATCTCCGCCAAGTTCGGCAATGGCAACCGTTACGGCCTGATCGGGGCCAATGGCTGCGGCAAGTCGACCTTTATGAAGATCCTCAGCGGCGCCCTGGCCCCCACGGCCGGCAATGTCTCCATCGAGCCCGGCTGTACCCTCGGCACCCTGAGCCAGGACCAGTTTGCGTTCGAAGACTATACCGTCGTCGACGCGGTAATCATGGGCGATACGCGGCTGTGGGAAGTAAAGCAGGAGCGCGACCGCATCTATGCGCTGCCAGAGATGAGCGAGGAGGACGGCATGCGCGTGGCGGAGCTGGAGGTGCAGTTTGCCGAGCTGGACGGCTACAGCGCCGAGAGCCGCGCGGGCGAGATTCTGCTGGAGGCGGGCATCGACGAATCCCTGCACTTCGGCCTGATGAAGCAGGTGGCACCCGGCTGGAAGCTGCGGGTGCTGCTGGCGCAGGCGCTGTTTGCGGACCCGGATATCCTGCTGCTGGACGAGCCGACCAACAACCTGGATATCCACACCATCCACTGGCTGGCGGAAGTGCTGAACCAGCGCAAGAGCACCATGATCATCATTTCCCACGATCGCCACTTCCTCAATTCCGTATGCACCCATATGGCGGATATCGATTACGGCGAGCTGCGCATCTTCCCGGGCAACTACGAGGATTTTATCGCGGCCTCGACGCTGATCCAGGAGCAGCTGCACGCGGAGAACGCCAAGAAGAGCGCCGAGCTGGAAGAGCTGCAGAGTTTTGTGAACCGCTTTTCCGCCAATGCCTCCAAGGCCAAGCAGGCCAGCTCCCGAGCCAAGAAGATGGAGAAGATCAAGCTGGAGGAGATCAAGCCATCCAGCCGGGTCAGCCCGTACATCACCTTCAAGCAGTGCAAGAAATTGCACCGCCAGGCGCTGACCCTGGAGGGCGTGTCCCACGGCTTCGACGGCGAGCCGCTGTTCAAAGGCGGCGAGATGATTCTGGAAGCCGGCGCGCGCCTCGCGGTCATCGGCGAGAACGGCGTGGGCAAGACCACCTTCCTGCGCTGCCTGGTGGACGAGATCCAGGCCAACAGCGGTGTGATCAAGTGGGCCGAAAATGCGCAGGTGGGCTACTGCCCGCAGGACAGCAGCGCGGATTTTGACGGCGACCTGACCATCTTCGAGTGGATGTCCCAGTGGCGCACCCCCAAGCACGACGACCTGGCGGTGCGCGGCATGCTGGGCCGGCTGCTGTTTACCGCCGACGACGCCAACAAGAAGGCCAGGGTCTGCTCCGGCGGTGAGAAGAACCGCCTGCTGTTCGGCAAGCTGATGATGATGGACACCAATGTGCTGATCATGGACGAGCCCACCAACCACCTGGATATGGAATCCATCGAGGCGCTGAACAAGGCCCTGGCCAATTACGAGGGCACCCTGATCTTCGTGAGCCACGACCGCCAGTTTGTGTCGTCACTGGCGACCCGGGTGATTGAAATCAAGGACCGGAAACTGATCGATTTCCAGGGCACCTACGACGAGTATCTGGCGAGCCAGGCCGAGGCCGACTCGCGCGCGGCCTGACAGCGCCGGCTTGATTCGGCCCTTATAAAAAAGCCCGGCCACCTGTTCAGGCGGCCGGGCTTTTTTAATTGCGCTTACTTGAACATCAACTCCGGATTCACCATCGACTTCATCTCCAGCACATTGCCGTTCGGGTCCTCGATAAAGAAGGTTTCCTGCTCATACTCGTCGCCGACGAAGCGGCGATAGGGCTTGTCCAGGTACTCCAGGCCCGCCGCCTCGATACGGCGCTTCAGCGCCTGGAACTCATCATCCGGCAGGTGAATCCCGAAATGCGGCACGGCCACCGCGCCCATATCGACCTCATGGCGCACGTTGGGCAATTGCTCCTCGCTCTGGTGCAGGGTCAGCTCATTGCCCCAGAAATCGATATCGACCCAGCGCCCCTCCTCGCTGTTGCCGGTTTTGCAACCCAGCACTTCGCAATAGAAGATCTTGGCCTTTTCCAGATCCCCGGCGGGGATCGCAAGGTGTAGACAATTGGACTTCATGTTGCCTCCAGCTAATGACTATCCTTGGATTATTTCGGTTCATAGTAAGATTTTTGCGCAATATTAATCCTCAAAAATCCCGCGCCAGCAGCAAGAAGTCATCAAAATTTAACGATTCCCCCAACAATTCATTCATCTGAGGAATTACGTGCCAGATCCCGTTGCCCTGAAACGATCGCTGTCCCTGCCCGTGACCAGCTTCTACGGCATCGGCACGATTATCGGCGCCGGCATCTATGTGCTGGTCGGCAAGGTGGGCGCCGTCGCGGGGCTGTTCCTGCCCTATGCGTTTCTGCTGGCGGGGGTCATCGCGGCGTTTACCGCCTTCTCCTATGCGGAGCTTTCGTCGCGATTCCCCCACAGTGCGGGCTCCGCCGCCTATATCCACGAGGCCTGGCACCGGCGCTGGCTCGCGCAGCTCGTCGCCGTCCTGGTTGCGACCACCGGCATCGTATCGGCGGCCACGATGGCCAATGGCTTCGTCGGCTATCTCGGGCTCTTTATCCAGATTCCGGACTTCCCCGCCATCACCACCCTGGTTGCACTGCTGACCCTGATCGCACTCTGGGGGATCAACGAGTCCGCGTTGACCGTGACCCTGGTCACGCTGGTAGAAGTGGGCGGATTGCTGTTTGTCATCTACGTCAGCCGCGGGGCCACTGCCGTACATGAATGGCCGCAGATTTTTGCCCTGCCCGACTGGGAAGCCTGGACGGGCCTGCTGGTGGGCAGCTTCCTGGCGTTCTACGCGTTTATCGGCTTCGAGGATATGGTCAACCTCGCCGAGGAGGTGAAGGACCCGCGCAGGACCCTGCCACGGGCGATACTGATTGCGATTGCGGTATCGACACTGCTCTATATGGCCGTCGCCGCCCTGGCGGTACGCACCACCTCCGTCGAGGTACTGGCACAGAGCGAAGCGCCGCTGGCAAGCATCGTCAGCAACGCCGGCTACTCGCCCGCGCTTATCGGCATTATCAGTATGTTTGCGGTGGTGAACGGTGCGCTGGTGCAGATCATCATGGCGTCCAGGCTGCTGTACGGCATTGCAAAGAAGGGTATGGCCCCGCGGGCCTTTGTCCGGGTCAGCGCCAGGACCCGGACCCCGGTGGTTACCACACTGCTGGTGGGGGCGATTATCCTGGTTTTCGCCCTGTGGCTGCCGCTTGTCGTGCTGGCACAGGTCACCGCCTTTATCATGCTGGTGATCTTCTCGCTGGTTAACATTTCCCTGGTTGCGATCAAGATACGCGGGGCGAAGGCGGAGGAGGGCGAGATCAGCTATCCGCTATGGATGCCGGCGGTTGGATTCCTGCTGTGCTTTGCACTGATTACTTTTCAGTTACTGGCTTAAGCCACCTTCCCCGCAAGCGGGGGAGGGGAGCTAATCTTTCAGGTTTCGAAGAAGTGTAGGGTGCGCCGTGCGCACCAGCTGGGCATTGCTGTGGCCTCAGTTCATGTTCGGTGCGCGCGGCGCACCCTACGACGGCCATTTTTAGAGATGGGGTTCACTGCTCAATCATCTTGCGCAAAGATCTTTCGATTTGGCCGCCGCAGTAGCCGTTTCCATACTCCTGCCTTTGCTTGTCGAGAAAGCGGCGGATAGATGGACGAGCCTCAACTCTCTTGCAGAGCCCTGCAATATGCGGGGCGTTTTCCTGAAGGCCCTCTTCCAGTTCCGGGAAGGAATGAATCATCGTTCCAAACAGGGCCGCCGTGGCGATATCGGCCACGGAAATGGTGGAGCCGAGCAGGAAACCCTTCTCACCCTTGAGGCCGTGCTCCAGCCCGGTTTTTTCAAAGATCTTCATCCAGTCCGGCAGGCGGTTGTAGCGGAATTCATCCCAGCTCTTTTCGTCCCACATCTGCATGCCGTTGTAGTTGGTGATTTCCATCAGGATGTCGTTGCTGTCCAGGATTGTCTTCAGGGCCAGTGTGTGGGTTTCGGCTCGCTTGGGCAGATAGTCGTATTCCCTGCCCAGGTGCATCAGTATGGCGGGCATCTGTGCGAAATAGGTTTTGCTCTTGCACTCGTAGAGATAGGGCGGCGCCATCCCGGGATTTTTGATTTTCAGGCTTCGCTCCGGATAAATATCCGTGGCGTCGTGCTTTTCGTATTTCGCTTCCACGTCCTCGAGAAAGAGCTGGATAAAATTGCCCCTAAACGGTAAATCCCAGTAGTAGAGCCTGTAGTCCAGCATGGTCTTCCTCCTCGGAGTTTACTGAGCGATCAGCGCCTGAGAGATTTGTCGGGTGCGGGCTACTCGTGGTGGTGCTCGGCCATTGCCTCTGCCTTGGTCTTGTGGATGGTTCCGGGCTTGTGCTCCCGGGGGCTGTATATGGTGTAGAGTTTCAGGTCTTTACTGGATGATGTATTGATGATGTTGTGCCGGACCCCGGCCGGTATCACCACGGCGTCATCGTCCTTGATGTGATGTTCCTTTCCCCCGAGGATGATCTTCGCTTCGCCCTGCTCGACCCGTAGGAATTGATCGATGCCGTCGTGCACCTCTTCCCCGATCTCCTCACCCGGTTTCAGGGACATCACCACCAGCTGACTGCGAGGGCCGGTGAAGAGCACCTCCCGGTAGTTCGAATTCGAGACGGTCCTTTCTTCTATATCGACGATATATCCATGTTCGCTTTTCACATCTTCCGCGTACAGATTGGAAGACGCAGCCAATATCGCCAAGGCGGCCAGGCACCAGTTGTTTACGCTCATATCAACCTCCATTTCATTTCGGGAATCGTTGTTCCCCTTCGGGAGAGCCTGCTCAAGCCGATCCATCGATCGGCACAGAATAAAATTGTAGATCCCCGACGGTAGAGGAAACGGAAACACGGAGGGTTTTCCGTCTTCGCGAACCCAGTAAAAAGGCCCGACTAAGCCGGGCCAGGAGGTTCTCCCCGAGCCGGGCGGGCGTTTATCGCCCGATCGTGTAGGTCACCGAGACGGGCGAGTAGGTGTAGATGGACGGGCTGTAGCCGCCGATATCGTCGTAGGAGAAGCCGTAGGTCAGGCCGTTCAGGGCGTGGTCGTGCCAGAACTTCGTGTACCAGTTGGCGGCACTGCCCTCGGGAAAGAAATGGTTGACCTTGTGCCAGTTCGTCCCCTGCAGGTGGGCCACGTGGCGGTTGATGGCGGCGGCCACCTGGGCCTGCAGTTGCAGCTGCTTGTGGTAGGCGTCCGAGCCGATGACGGTGCCCGAAGGGTCGTCCAGCAGGCCGTTGCCCAGCAGGACTTCGGAGGTGGAGGGCCGGCCGTGGATCTTGTACTGGCCGAGGCCGTCGTCGAACACCAGCTCGTCGCCGATCACGCGCGCGGTGAAGGTGGGCCAACCGTTGTCCAGCGTCAGGACCAGATCCTCGTTGCGCCACTTGTCCCAGACCTGGTCGATATAGTCATCCAGGTAATAGGCGTGGTCGCCCACGACTCCGTCGGGCCTGACCTGGAAGGAAGCGTGGGCGGGCGCCATGATGCGCCAGGGCGCATAGGGAGCCCGGGCCAGTCCCCGGAACTCCGCCGGTGTGTCGACGATGAACTTGGCAAAGAGTTCTTCGCGGGTTTCGCTCAGCGGCTCGCCCACGGTCTGGCGAAAGCCGTCCAGCCCCTCCACCGTCAGCTGCAGCGGGAAGCCGAAGTGGTCCACCCGGGTGGTGTTGATGAAGATGCCCTGGTAGGGCTGGTTTTTCGGCACTATGGCGAATTCGCCGAAATCGAAGATCACATCCCGGTTGGGATCGGTGGGGTTGTCCACATTGGCCCCGGCGTAGGCGATCTTGCCGGTGGCGGCCTCGACATTGACCTGGATGTACATGGGCTCACCCACGCTGATCATCAGCCGGGCGGAATTGATCGCCGGGATGGTCACCGAGCCGAGTTCGGACAGGGTGTAGAAGTAGTCGGCATAGTATTCGCCGTTTTTCTCCACCGTGTTGTCGCCCAGCTGCATGGGCACCAGGTTGCCGCTGCTGTCCACATGCACGAACTGATCGGTGTCCCAGTCCTTGCCGATGATGGCCCAATACACCTGGTCGTCGGGATACGCCCCCCCGGTGCCGTTGACCAGGTTGAAAGTGGTATAACCATCCCATTCGGATTTCACGTTTTGCGTGACTGTGTAGCGCGCTTCGGTTGCTTCGGAACTGACGCCGTCCTTGATCGCCACCGCCTTGACGGTCGCGGTGCCGTCCGGCATGTGCTCGGGGTCAATCCGCACTTCCACCGGCGCGGTGAACACACGGGAATCGGTCGTGGGCGTGCTGCCGTCGGTGGTGTAGTGGATATAGGCACCGGTGGTCTGCGTCAGCATGGACACGCGGATGATGTGATCGTAGCTGCCGCCGCCGTGTGAGAAGGTCGGGGGGGCCACTTCGGTGGAGCCATCTTCGATCACGTAGGACTCGCTGCCGAGGCAGGATTCCCGGCCGTCGCCCAACACGGCGATGGCGTTTATCGTGGCGGCGCTGGTCACTTCGATGGGACTGCCCAGGTACACCGGCGACAATGTGGTGGGCGCCGAACCGTCGGTGGTGTAGTGAATCGCCGCGCCGCTCTCGGCAGTGCCCAGGGAGACATTCTGGGTGCTGGCGTAGCGCCCCCCGACCGGCGAGAAGGTCGGCGCCGCCAGCTCACAGGTACCGTCGAGTTGATGGGCAAACCAGCTCGAGTCCCTGTTGCCGATATCGGTGGGGTAGGTGAAGCTGTAATTCAGGGTGCCACTGCTCGGTGTTTCCAGGGTGTATTCCCAGCGATCCAGGGCGTCGTTGAAGCTCATGCCGACGTTTTCCTGGGCACTGGTGTTGCCGTCCTGGGTGATGCTGTGGTGCAGGTCGACGAAGGAACCGGGGTAGCTGTTGCGGAACCATACCGTCGCGGTGGCGCCCAGTTGGGAAACGCCCTTGGTGAACTCGTCGCCGCCACTGGCATCGATGAGGTAGTCGGCGCTGGCGAGGGGGGAATCGGCCAGGCCGTCCTTGACGGCAAAGGCCCGGAGCTTGGTGTCTTCGTCGATATGGATGGGGCCGCTGTAGAGACTGGCGCTTCGGGTGGGCTCGCTGCCATCCAGGGTGTAGTAGACGGTCGCACCGGTGGTCGCGCTGGCAATGCTCACGCTTTGTGCCTCGCTGTAGCTGCCGCCGGTGGGGGAGAACCCCGGCGCGGCCACCTGTCCGCCCCCGTCGCGGCTGTAGGTGAAAGCAACGGAGTCCCTGGCACCGGCGTCTGTCATGTAGGTGAAGGAGTAATCCACCGTCAGCGGGCTCCCGGCGGGAACGCTGAAAAGGTGCTGGTGGCGGCCGGTGACACTGTCGTAGCTCATGCGCACATTCTGCTGGCCGCCGTCGTTGACGGTGTAGTGGGCGTCCACCCAGGCGCTGGAGCCGGCGGGCTGGAACCACAGGGCGGCGCTGCTGCCGTTGTCGGAGACCCCGTGACTGAAATCGCCGCTGGCCAGGCTGTAGTCAGCGCTGGCGACGGCGGACTCGAGCAGGCCGTCCTTGATCGCCACGGCCTTCAGGGTGCCCTCGAACACGGTCAGGGGCGCGCTGTACAGCGGGCTGGCGGCGGAGGGCGTGGAGCCGTCGGTGGTGTAGTGAATGGCGGCGCCGTCAGTGGTACTGCCGATGGCGATGGTCTGGCCTGCGGCGTAGGCGCCGCCCGGCGGATCGAATGTCGGCGCGGCCGCCTGCAGGTCGTCCCCGCTACCGTCGCCGACGGTGGCGCTGTACTGCGCCGAATCGTAGGCCAGGCCGTCCTTGGTGTAGGTGAACGAGTAGTTGACCAGGGTGCCCGACTCGGCGGCAAAGCCGGCTTCGTGCCGGCCGCTGGCGCTGTTGTAGCTCATGCGCAGGTTTTGCTGGCCGGTGCCGGCATCGTAGTGGGCGTCCGCCCAGCTGGTATTGACGTGGGACTCGAACCACAGGGTCGCCAGGGAACCGTCGAAGTTGACGCCGTGGGAAAAATCGGCCTGGGCCCGGGCCTGCATCAACGGCAGGCTCACGACCAGTGCCAGCAGGTACCCGAGGCACCTTCTAAATATGGAGTGTTTCATCGCAGGTCTCTCTTTACTCAGTCTGTGTTATTGGCGTTATTCCTGAGCCGCCGGGACAACCACTCCCCCTGGCGGATCGCGCGTTGATGCTAGTCGCCCGGTCGCTGCCGCGTCGCCCCGATATACGACACGGCGTATTTTGGGAGTCTCAATAGCTGTCGCGGGGCGTGCGGTTGCTGGGACAGGGAGTGCAACTGCTTGATTCATAAGGGGGAAACCGCAGCGCAAAGCGGCGGATGCGGGAACCGGAAAAACTGCGCGGGAGGCAGAAGGCCGGGGCCGGGGCGCCCTGAAGCTGGCCCCGGCCCGATACGCAATTCAAGCCGTGCGCACCCCGGCGGCCTTGCAGAATTCGGAGGGCGTCTGCTTGAGCTGTTTCTTGAAAGCGCGGTAGAAGGTGGACTTGCTGTTGAACCCCGCATCCGCCATCACTTCCAGAGTACTCGCGCGGCCACCGGAGGCAGCGAGAATCCGCTTGGCCCGCTCGATGCGATAGTGATTGACGAAGTCGAAGAAGTTCTGCCCGAAATGCCGGTTCAGGGTGGCCGAGATCTTGCGCGCCGACAGGCCTGTGTGCTCGGCCAGCTGCTCGAGGGTCAGCTCCGGATCCAGAAAGCACTCATCCTGTTCCATGGCCTGTTGCAGCCGGCTGATGGCGAACTGGTCCGGCGACTCCTCGCGCTCGGCGCGGGCGGTTTCGGTCGGCAGTCCACCGACCACATGGGATTTGGCCAGGCTGTAGAACACCAGTGCGTTGACGAATACAAAATTCAGGAAATTGCCGATGACGCCCAGCCGGTCGCCGAGCCAGGCCGGCGCCCGGGCCAGGTTGAGCAGGTAGCCCATGAACACCCAGGCCCAGATGGCCAGAAAGCCGCTCACCAGCAGCTTGAGCCAGGTTGTATCAATGCGCTCCAGGTTGGAGTAGTTCTCTTTCAGGCGCTCCTTGTGGCGCGCCAGCAACAGGAAGCTCGCCAGGCAGTAGCCCACGTAGAGCAGGTTGCGGGCCCAGATGTGCAGCTGGAACACAGGGTTATTGAACAGCAGTGCGTAGTCGCGGGTGCTGGCCCGCAGCTGCTCCGGTCCATAGCCGGCATAGAGTAACTGCAGGTAGAACGGCCAGATCGCCAGCGGCAAGAAATGCAGGGCCTCGCGCCGGGTGAAGCGGTAATCGCTGTGGATCACGGCCTTGACGTAAAAATAGAGCGCCGGCGCCGCCAGGTAGACACTGGCCTTGAGCACAAAAAAGACGTGCACCGAATCGCTGAAGAAATGCGCCTTGATACTGGGGCTCCAGTACAGCAGGGTGTCCAGGGCATCGGTGCCCACCGCGAACAGAAACAGGGCCAGGAAGAGGTTGGCGCGGGGAGGGCCGCTGCCGACCACCAGTGACAGCACGGCGAATGCCAGGCACTGGAAAATCACCAGCAGCAGCGGAACGTCGTTGAAGCTCAGCAGCAGGATGTCCACAGCGGCACCGATGGTTATTGTTATGAGTCCGGCGACAGTGCTTGCGCCGTCGGCTAATGCGCATTGCGGCACTTTGCCTTTCGAGACGCGTTTGTACAATGGCTTCCGGGCAATCCGACCCTTCGTGCAGGCAATCCCCGGACGTGAAAAATCTTTCCCGGAATAGCGCCATTGCAGGATCAAAGTTGCACTTATGCCTGCCGGGTCACCCATTCGGGGACTGAAAAGTGGAAAACCATCTCCCGATCCGGTAAATTCCGCGCTCATTTTTTAACCAGCTACCGATAGCGCCTGTCCGCAGCCCCTCCCGGCTGAAGTGGGATGTCGGCGCCCGCCGGGGCCGGCCAAAGAGCCTGTACACAGGCATCGAGGACGGCACCTTCGGTATCGGTTCCGACGGGCAAAATGTTAACCTATTGGTCAAGTATCCCTTCTGGCCCTCAATTTCTGAAACTGGGTGCGAACATGACTGACATCAATCCATCGGCAAGCGCCTCGGCCGCCCCCTCATCGATTGAGAGTCCCTCGCTGCTGGAGCGGCTGTTCAAGCTGTCGGAGCGCGACACCAGTGTGCGCCGGGAAGTGATCGCCGGGGTGACCACCTTCCTGACGATGGCCTACATCATCTTCGTGAACCCGAACATCATGGCCGCGGCCGGGATGGACAAGGGGGCAGTGTTCACGGCGACCTGCCTGGCGGCGGCAATCGGCTGCCTGATCATGGGGCTCTACGCCAACTATCCCTTCGCGCTGGCGCCGGGCATGGGGCTGAATGCGTTTTTCAGCTACGTGGTCGTTGGCGAGATGGGGTACAGCTGGCAGGTGGCCCTCGGTGCGGTGTTTATTTCCGGGGTGATGTTCCTGCTGCTCAGCATCTTCAGGGTGCGCGAATGGATCATCGACAGCATTCCCATGTCGCTGCGCCAGGCGCTGGCGGCGGGCGTGGGCCTGTTCCTCGCGATCATTGCGCTGAAGAGCGCGGGCATTGTGACGGCCAGCCCGGCCACGCTGGTGACACTGGGAGACCTCACTTCCAGCGATGCCCTGCTCGCGGCGTCGAGCTTTTTCCTGATCGCCGCGCTTGCCTACCGGCGAGTGCTGGGTGCGGTGATGATCGGCATTCTCGCGGTCACCGCAGTGGCGCTGCTGATGGGCAAGGTGGAATACGCCGGCCTGGTCTCCGCACCGCCCAGTATGGCCCCGACTTTCCTGCAGCTGGATGTCGCCGGTGCCCTTGAGGTGGGCATGATCAGCGTGATCTTCGCCTTCCTGTTTGTGGACCTGTTCGATACCGCCGGCACCCTGTTGAGCACCGCGGACCGCGCAAAGCTGTTGGACAAAGAAGGCAAACTGCCCGGCATGGGCAAGGCGCTGATGGCCGACAGTTCCGCCTCGGCGGTCGGCTCCCTGCTGGGCTCCTCGACCACCACCACCTATGTCGAGAGCACCGCGGGGGTTGCCGCCGGTGGCCGCACTGGCCTGACGGCAGTAGTATGTGCAGGCCTGTTCCTGCTGGCCCTGTTCTTTTCGCCACTGGTGGGGATGGTGCCCGGCTGCGCGACCGCCGGCGCACTGATGTATGTGGCGGTGCTGATGACTTCCGGACTGTCTTCCATTGACTGGGACGACATCACCGAGGCCGCACCTGCGGTGGTGGCGGCAGTGATGATGCCGCTGTCCTTCTCCATTGCCAACGGCATCGCACTCGGCTTTATCGCCTACGCCGCCATCAAGGCATTGAGCGGACGCAGCCGGGATGTCAGCATCAGCGTTTACCTGTTGGCGGCACTGTTTATTGCCAAGTTCATGTTTTTCTGAAGGGTCCCCTCTTTATGGCTACCAACGTGAAAAAACACTTTATCAGCGCGCAGCAACTGCTGGCGGACTCCTACGCGCTGGCGGAAAAAGTCTTCCTGAGCGGCTTTCGCCCCAACTATATCGTCGGCGTCTGGCGCGGCGGCGCGCCGGTGGGTATCGCGGTGCAGGAACTGCTGCATGTGATGGGCGTGGACGCGGACCATATCGCCATCCGCACCTCCTCCTATACCGGCATCGGCCAGCGCGACAAGCACGTGCGCGTGCACGGCCTGACCTACCTGATCAAGCGCCTGGAATCCCACGACAACCTGCTGATCGTCGACGACGTACACGACTCCGGCCTCAGCATCGACCAGACCATCAAGGACCTGCACAAGGCCTGCAAGAAGAACACCCCGGAAATCCGCGTGGCGACGCCCTACTACAAGCCGGCCAACAACAAAACCGAGCGCGAGCCGGATTACTACATCCACAAGTCCAACGAGTGGCTGGTATTCCCGCACGAGATCGACGGCCTGTCGCGGGAGGAGATCCTGGAGTACAAGCCGGAGCTTGAGCCCTATCTGGATCGGATTGCTACGGCGGTTTGATTGCTCAACCCGACGGGGGCGTCTCAAAGCGCCCCCGGCCGCCCACCTCTACCCCCTTCTCCTCAGCCCGACTGCACAATCAGTATCCTGGGCGATATTCCGTCAACAGAAAATCGAAACTCTACGGCCCTGCGCCGATACAGAAATCCACTCCGACCCTACTTTTTTGCACTTGAAGTCCATGGGAAAGTTCACTTAGATAAGCAGCATTACCTCCAGAGAAAATCAAATACTTTCGAATTAGACGCATCGGTCAGTGAGCGCACCAACCTTCGCCAGATTTCATGCGCGACAGGTAGGAAATCCGCAGCCGTATCGTTTGGATTGAGTTACTTCACGGAATTTTTGATAAGGATCAGTCAATGAACAACGCACCTGCACCCGCCAGCTACTCCGGTCTCAAGCCCTACGGAAAAAGCGGCAATGGCCGAACATTGCTTGTCAATACGCAGCATCAACAGCTGCTCGATGGCTTCAAACCGCTCAGCCAGACATCCAGCAGCGAGGCCTATCATGCTCAGGCCATTACCAAAGCCGTTGACGGTCTTCGCGGCTGCACTTCTCCAGTAAATTCCTTCATGAAAGATGGCAACCCCAGTCGCCGACTGCATCGTCTTTTCCGGCTTTGAAATCGAGTATGAACTCAACAGCTATTACGGCGGACCGCAGACTGATGTGACAATAGTAGACATCCGTCTTACATCTCAAACAAAAAACAAAGTTAAGCGGGCCGCCTTGTGGCGGACTAACTTTCAGGAAGAGCGTGGTCAGTGGATTACTGCCGAGGAGCCGGCCCCCACAATTCGGGGTGATGCAGAATTACCTGGGGACGAGGGCAAGCCCATCAAAGTCGGCATCAATGGTTACAGCGACGACCTTTCCGGTTCCAAATTGCACTTCCTGGCGCCACCCCACTCCGCCCCCCTTTCAGCAATCGAGGACTGGGAGACAGAACCTGCGTCTCAAGATATTTTTGACGACTCACAATATCGGTCGCTTAGCTGGGTACGCAAATCCGGTGAGCGGCACCAATTTGATGAGTTGCAAGTTCTCCGTGTCTACTCTACACGCTGGGGATTCAGTGGTATCCCGATACTACAAGGCTACTGCGGCCACATGAATCTCCTGGTTGATGTAAATGCTGTAAATGATCTTCCTGTCAACGAAAGCCTGTTTGATAATCGCGTATTGGCCCGGGAAGTGTATCGTGCATTCGACTTAACCGAACTGCAGGATCTTCACAAAGGACATTCGGAAGATCCAATGGACTTTACTCCCTATCGTTGGCCTTCCTACCTGGGACCACTTAATTGTCAATGGGCTAAACGGGGCGAGGCCGATTGGTTCTACTTCGAAAGTCAGCCCTTGGTCAGCGATGCTGAAATGATCGCCTGGAATACCGCAATAGGTGATAAACACTATCTGAGCTGTCGTTTTGTCATTAAACGCTCGGCACGAAATGCCGGCAACGCCTATCGTATTGAACAGCGAGTGCCAAGAGATAACTTTCTCACCCTGATGCACCAGATTATGGATTCCCTGATCCTGGACCTGAATCCCGAGGCGGCATCCCGGCGCACCCAGGTACAGGCCCAGCCCGGCGCCAGCGACAAGCCCGTCTTTATATGCACACCCGAACAGATAAAAGAGGCCAAGCACGTGCTCTATATGTGGAGCGGGCGCGGATATCTGGAAGAGGGCAAAAGCCGGGATGACGACCACCGAGCCAACTCCGAAGACGTGGCAGCCTTTATCGACGAGCGTATCAAGCCTCGCCCGCTGCCCAACAGCTACCCGCCGGGCGAAGTACTGAAGCTGTCACCGCAACCAGTTTCAACGGAACACTCGGCGTAGGTAAGCCGTAGACCTATACCTGTCCGTCGGCGATTGATAAGCCTCAGCGGGACAGAACTCTTACCCGCAAAAACCGCCACAAACAGACAAATATCCCGCCCTGCGGGATATGCCAGCAACATCAACTGGCCCGCGATAACCCGCCTCCTGAGCACGACGAAGTGCCTACCAGCCCCCCTTCATCGTGTTATAAGGCACGATTGCTTTTCCAAAAGACAGATCCCGGCCAGACCCGGGCTCACGACAATCCTGCGGGGGTAACCATGATCAGAACCGGAAAATTCGCCGCGACGCTGCTGTGCAGTGCCGTCCTGGCCGCATGTGGCCAGGAATCCAGTAACCAGGCAGTCAGTGAAACCTCTGCGGCCGCAGTCCGCGCCGAGGCGCCCGGGCTGTCCGAGACCTACGCCAAGCTGCGCAAGCAGCAGGTTGCGGAAGTGAACTACCAGCTGTCCGTTACCCTCGACAAGAGCGGCGAGAGCTTTTCCGGCCAGGTGATCGCAAACACCAAGTTCAACGGTGTGCTCAAGCAGCCACTGACCATCGATTTCGCCGGCGGCAGCGTGGATTCCGTCAGCGTCGACGGCGCGGAAGTGCCCTTCGAGTACAACGGCCACTTCATCACCATTCAGCCGGAGCAGCTTCCGGGCAACGCGCACGCGATTGCGGTGCACTATCGGCACCCCTACTCCACCGACGGTTCCGGCCTGCACCGCTTCGAAGACCCGGAAGACGGCAACGTCTATATGTACACCGACTTCGAACCCTACGATGCCAACCGCCTCTTCCCGCACTTCGACCAGCCGAACCTGAAGGCGCACTACACCCTGAATGTAACCGCGCCGAAAGACTGGACCATCGTCAGTTCCGTGCGCGAGGACAAGATCGAGAAAGACGGCGAGGTGAATCACTGGCACTTCCCGCAGTCGAAGAAATTCTCTTCCTATATCTTCTCCCTGCACGCCGGCCCCTTCCACGTGTGGGAAGACGATGCCGACGGCATTCCGCTGCGCCTGATGGCTCGCCAGACACTGGCGCAGTACGTGAAACCGGAAGACTGGTTCACCTTTACCAAGCAGTCTTTCGAGTTCTTCCAGCCGTACTTCGAGGTGGATTATCCGTTCGTGAAGTACGACCAGGTGATCGTGCCCGACTTCAATGCCGGCGCCATGGAAAACGTGGCCGCGGTCACCTTCAACGAGGCCTATGTCTCCCGCGGCGAGAAGACCCAGGCCCAGCGCATGCGCCTGGCCAATGTGATCGCCCACGAGATGGCGCACATGTGGTTCGGCGACCTGGTGACCATGAACTGGTGGGACGACCTGTGGCTGAACGAGAGCTTCGCCACCTACATGGCCAACCTGTCCCTGGCCGAGAACAGCGAGTTCACCAACACCTGGGAGAACTTCTACCTGGGCACCAAGCAGTGGGCCTACCACTCCGATCTGCTGCCCACCACCCACGCGATCCAGCTGCCAGTGAAGAACACCGACGAGGCCTTCGCCAACTTCGACGGCATCACCTACGGCAAGGGCGGTTCCATTCTGAAACAGCTGCCCTTCTACCTGGGCAGGGAAGAGTTCCGCAAGGGCGTGAGCAACTACCTGAAGGACCTGTCCTACAAAAACTCCACCCTGGACGACTTCATGGGCCACCTGGGTGTGGCCGCCGGCAGGGACCTGGACCAGTGGCAGCAGCAGTGGCTCTACCGGGCCGGCCTGAACACCATCGAGGCCAGCTTCCAGTGTGACAAGGGCGAGGTCACCAGCCTGACCCTGACCCAGTCCGCGCCAAAGGAGTACCCGACCCTGCGCGAGCAGCGCACCCAGATCGGCTTCTACAACATGAAAGACGGCAGCATGGTGCTGAGCAGGGCGATCCCGGTGCTGTACAAGGGGGAGAAAACCGAAGTCGCCGAGGCCGTCGGCCAGCCGTGCCCGCAGATCCTCTACCCCAACGAGGGCGACTGGGCCTTCGCCAAGGTGAACCTGGACCCGGTATCCGTCGAGAGTATGTCGAAGCACATCAACGCTATCGAGAAGCCCTTCACCCGCCTGATGCTGTGGCAGAGCCTCTACGACAGCGTCTACGACGCCAAGCTGCCGCTGGACGAGTATGTGAGCTTCGCACTCGCCAACGCCGGCAGCGAGCGCGATATCAATGTGGTGCGCCTGGTGTCCCGCCACCTGGGATACGCCTACGGCTACCTGAACCAGGTTGCCATCGACGCTGCCGAGCGCGACCGGCTGCAACTGGCGATCGAAAACTTCGTCTGGGACCAGCTGCAGCGGGCCGAGGCCGGCAGCGATGCCCAGAAGACCTGGTTCGAAACCTTCACCGGTGTGGCCCACTCCGACGCGGCCCTGGCCAACGCCAGGCAATTGCTGCAGGGCGAACAGGCCATCGGCGGCCTGACCCTGGACCCGGATATGCGCTGGGACCTGATCGCGCTGCAGAACCAGCACCTGTACGGCGACTACGAACAGGCCATCGAGCGCGAACTGGCGAAGGACAACTCCGACCGCTCCCAGCTCAACGCCATCGCCGCAGAAGCCATACGGCCGCTGGCCGAGAGCAAGACCAAGTGGCTGGAGAACATCCTCCAGCACCGCGACAATTTCAAGCTGAGCCAGTTGAAATACGCGGCATACTCGCTGTTCCCAACCGAGCAGGGTGAGCACTTTGAAGCCAATGTGGAGCGCATCGTCTCTGCGCTGGATGCCGTGAACGCCAGCGATGCGCCGGAATACGTCGGCACCTATGCGAAACTCTTCCCGCTGAACTGCAGCGACAAGGGCGTGCAGCAGCTGGGCGAAATCCTCGACAGCGGCAAGCAACTGAACCCGCTGCTGGAGAAGGCCTTGAAGAACCGCCGCTTTGAAAACCGGCGCTGCCTGAATATGGCTGCGCTGCTGAGCGGTAGCCGCAAGGGCTAAGCCCCCTCGTCATCCCGGGCTCGCCCGGGATGACGACAGCAAATTTTCAAAAGGCCCTGCGGGGCCTTTTTATTGCCTTCATTTTCCCGCGGACACAGCGGCCTTCGAGCCGGGGCAACCTGGCACTCCCAAACTCCGGGCGCACCGACGACCACCATTGCCCACCTGTCTTTTTATTTTTCATTCCCACTGCATCCAAACCCACCCCCAAGGCGGTCAATAGAAGGGTTCGCCGCTGTATTGGCTCTACCCGGCTCTTGGCCAATATGCAGCCGCAGGGTTCCGTGATTCTATGGGACCCGCCAGGCGCCAGCGGATACCGCTGGCGGATTTCGCATTCCACGCAGATGAGACCAATGAACAAGAAATATCTAAAAGCCGCCGCTCCCGTCCTGGTGCTGGCGCTGGGTTTTGGGATAGTGCAGATCATGAGCGCCGCCAAGCCGGCGCCGGAGAAGAAGGAGGAGACCCAGCGCCTGGTGTCGCTGCTCTACACAGAAGCCCGCGAGCAGGCCGTGCACCTGGCGGTGGGCACCCAGGGCGAAGTGCGGCCGCACACGGAGATAGACCTGACGCCGCAGGTGGCCGGGCGCATCGTCGCCATCTCGGAAAAATTCGCCGAGGGCGCCGGTTTCGAACCCGGCGAGACGCTGATCCGGCTGGACGACGCCGACTACCGCCTGGCCCTGGCCCGCGCCGAGGCCGGTGTCGCCGCCGCCGAAGTGCTGCTGCTGCAGGCTCGCGCGGCCGCCGATATCAAGCGCCAGCAGTGGCAGGCCGTAAACCCGGGCCGCAAACCGACGCCGCTGCAAGTCAACCAGCCGCAGGTGGCGGAGGCGGAGGCCAATTTGCGCTCCGCCAAGGCCGAACTCGCCGATGCGCAGCTGAACCTGGAACGCACGCAGATCAAGTTGCCGTTTCGCGGCCGGGTGATCCGGCGCGATGTGGGCGTGGGCCAGTATGTCACCGCCAGCACTGTGCTCGGCCGTGCATTCGCCACCGACCGGGTGGAAGTGCGCCTGCCGCTGACGGATTCCCAGTTGCTGGAACTGGACCTGCCCATGGGCTTCGTGGCCACTGACAAGAATCCGGGCCCGCAGGTCACCCTGTCGGCCCGGGTGGGTCCGGAAGAGCGCCACTGGCGGGGGCGCATAGTGCGCACCCAGGCCGCGGTGGACCAGCAGACCCGCTTGATCTACGCCGTGGCCGAGGTCGCCGATCCCTATGGCGAGGGCGCCAGCGACGGCGTGCCGCTGGCGGTGGGACTCTACGTCAGCGCCGAGGCGCAGGGGGTGCAGGAGCGCCGCGCCGTGGTGCTGCCGCGGGATGCACTGCGCAGCGCCGACAAGGTGTATGTGGTGGATCAAGACAACCGCCTGGATATCCGCACCGTGGAGGTATTGTCCACATCCGAAGACCGGGTGGTGGTCGCCTCCGGCCTGGCGGATGGCGAGCGGGTGGTCACTTCCACCATCGCCAACGCCGTGGACGGCATGGAGGTCCAGCCCGTCACCCAACTGGCCCGGAACTCTCACCAGGCCCAAGAGGGGGGAGTACACCGATGAACAAATTGATCGAGTGGTGGGCGCGCAACAGTGTCGCCGCCAACCTGGCCATGGTGGGCATTCTCGTGGCCGGCATTTTTGGTTTCGGTGCCATGGAGCGGGAAATGGATCCGCAGGTGCGCTTTCCCGGCCTGCAGATAGTGGTGTCCTGGCCCGGCGCCGCCCCCCAGGAAGTGGAGGAGCAGATAGTCGCGCGCATCGAGGAATCGGTCAGCGACCTGGACAATATCGAGTGGGTCCGCTCGACGTCGGCAGAGGGCCTGGGCGAGGTTTATATCCTCGCCGAGCAGAACGTCGACTTCTCCCGCTTTATGAACGACGTGAAGATCCGCGTGGACAGCATCTCCTCGCTGCCCCGCGACATAGAACCGCCCCAGGTGCAGCAGTGGGTGAACCGCAACGAGTTTATCCGCGTGGCGGTACATGGTGACTTGGGCGAGGGCGACCTGGGTGAGCGCGAGCTGAAACGCCTGGCGGAAGAACTGCGGCGCGAGGTTGCCAACCTGTCCGCCATTTCCGTGGTGGAACTCTTCGGCACCCGCCGGGAGGAGGTGTCCGTCGAGGTCAGCGAGCTGGCCATGCGCCGCTACGGCCTGAGCTTCCAGGAAGTGGCCGACGCCATTCGCGCCAGTTCCCTCAACCAGTCCGCCGGCACCGTGCGTACCGAGGTGGGCAGCTACCAGCTCAAGGTGCGCAACCAGGCGGACACCGAGCAGGACTTCGCCGACATCATCGTGCGCCAGACCGGGGACGGCGGCACCATCCGCGTCGGCGATGTGGCGAAAGTGGTGGACGGCTTCGAGGACAACGAGATCCTCGCCACCCTGAACGGCGAGCCGGCGGTGCTGATCCAGGTGATGACCACCGAGACCATGGATATCGTCACCGCCTCCGAATCGGTTCGCGACTGGATTGCCGAGCGCCGCGAGACACTGCCTGCCGGCGCCGAGTTGACCCTGTGGACCGACAACGCCGAGGTATTCAAGAGCCGCCTCAACACCATCGGCAGCTCCGCGGTGCAGGGACTGGTCCTGGTGCTGCTGGTACTGCTGCTTACCCTGCGTCCGAAAGTGGCCTTCTGGGTGGCGATGGGTATCGCCACCGCCTACGCCGGCGCCTTCGTGCTGCTGCCCAGCGTGGGCGTGTCCCTGAATATGCTCTCCACCTTCGCCTTCCTGTTGGTGCTGGGTATTGTCGTTGATGACGCCATCGTGGTGGGCGAGAGCATTCACACGGAATCCCATCATAATGGAGGCGGCCTCAGCGCCGCGGTACTGGGCGCGCAGCTGGTGGCCAAGCCGGTGATCTTCGCGGTATTGACCACAATCCTCGCCTTCCTGCCGTGGCTGTTCCTGAGCGGCTCCACCAGCGAGTTCACCCGCCATATCACCTGGGTGGTGGTGCTGGCCCTGGTGTTCTCGCTGATCGAGTCCCTGCTGATACTGCCGGCCCACCTCAGCAGCCTGAAGCCGCGTACAAAGCTGGGGCGCTTCGGGCGCATGCAGAAGCGCATTGCCGACGGCATCGTCCATTTTGCGCAAAACCACTATCGCCGCATCGGCGGCTGGGCGGTGGAGCGCCGCTACCTGACACTGAGCATTTTTTTCTCGGTGCTGATGATCGGATTCGGCATGTTCGGCAGCGGCTGGGTGAAGAAGAGCTTTATGCCCGACATCGAATCCGACGAGATCGTCATGAACGTGGTGATGCCCGAGGGCGCCCCCTACAGCCGCGCCCTGGAAGTGCTGGCGCAGATGCAGGGCGCGGAGGAACGCCTCGAGGAAGAGGTGAACCGGCGCACCGGCGGCGAGGGCGTGCTGATCGAAAACTGGTATACCCGTTCCCGCCGCGACAGCGTCATCGCCATCGTCAAGCTGGCGCCGCCGGAAGTCCGCGACATGTCCGCCAAGGAAGCCGCGGTGCGCCTGCGGGAGCTGATGGGGGATGTGCCGGACGCGAAAGAAGTCTCGGTGCGCTACACCCAGGGCGACGACAGCCCCGGCTTCGAACTGTCCATCCGCCACCCGGACCTGGAGGTACTGCGGGCCGCCACCGCCGACCTGGAGAAGCAGCTGCGCACCTACGAGAGCCTCTACGATGTGCGCAACAACCTGGAGGGCGCCTCGGAGGAAATCCGCATCACCCTCAGGCCAGGCGCCACCAAGCTGGGACTGACCCTGGCGGAAGTCAATCGCCAGGTGCGCCAGGCCTACTTTGGTGAGGAAGTGCAGCGACTGCCGCGAGCGGGCCAGGACGTGAAAGTGATGGTGCGCTATCCGCTGGCCTCGCGCCGCTCCATCGAGAGCCTGAAGGATTTCCGCGTGCGCACCAGTGACGGCCGCGAACTGCCGCTGCTGGCAGTGGCCGAACTCGAGTACGCCCCGGGCATCAAACGCATCCAGCGCTGGAACGGCAACCGCGCGGCACGGGTCATGGCGGACCTGAAAGACGATGTGCGCGGCGATATCATGAAGGACCTGAACGAGAACTTTTTCCCGGAGTGGGAAAAGCGCTACCCCGGCATCAGCCGCGGCGCCGTGGGTCAGGCGGAGGGCGAGAAGCGCTTCGTGCGCGAGGTGATCGGCCTCTACACCATGGCCTTCTTCGCCATGTACAGCCTGCTCGCGGTGGCCTTCCGCAGCTACTTCCAGCCGGTCCTGATCCTGATCGCCATTCCGTTCGCCTTCGTCGGCGCCATCTTCGGCCACGGGGTGCTGGGCATGACAATGGCGATTTTCAGCTACTTCGGCATAGCCGCGGCCGCGGGGGTGGTGGTCAATGACAACCTGGTGCTGATGGACTGCTGCAACCGGCTGCGGGACAAGGGCATGCAACCGCTGGAGGCCATTGTGGAGGCCGGCGTGGCGCGCTTCCGCCCGATCCTGCTGACTACCATCACCACCATTGTCGGCCTGATGCCGATGATGCTGGAACGCAGTATCCAGGCGGCCTTCCTGCAACCCATTGTGGTGGCGCTGGCTTTCGGGGTATTCGTGGCCTTTTTCGTCACCCTGCTGCTGGTGCCGGCGCTCTATGCGATCGGCGTGGACATAGCCGCACTCGCCGGGCGCATCCGCAACCGGCTGCTGGACCTGCTGCGCGGGCCGCTGCGGGAGGGCGGTGCAGCGGTCGAGTAATCGCTTTTCAACAAGGGCCCCGTGGGGCCCTATTTTTCAGGCCACACTCGGCTCCACCCCGGGCCGGGAGCGCACACTGGCATACCACACCAGCAACATGGCCAGCCCGATCGCGGGTAGCATCCACAGGTTCAGCGCCTCCCAGCCCAACCACAACTGTAATTGCCCCGCCATCAGGCTGCCGAAGGCGGCACAGCCGAATACCACAAAATCGTTGATACCCTGCACCCGGGCCTTCTCCGCCGGCCGGTAGCTGGACGCAAGCAGCGAAGTAGCGCCGATAAAATTGAAATTCCAGCCCACACCCAAAGTCACCAGGGAAAACCAGTAATACCAATAGCCCGATCCCCACTGCGCCACCAGGCAGCAGAGCGCCAGCAACAGGCAACCGCTCTGGATGATGCGCGCCTCGCCGAAACGCGAGACCAACCGACCGGTGACAAAAGATGGCAGGAACATGCCCAGTACGTGCCACTGAATCACACTGGCGGTATCGCCAAAAGCATGGTGATGGCTGTGCATGGCGATGGGCGTTGCGGTCATCACCAGTACCATGACCCCGTAACCGATGGAGCCCGCCACTATCGCGGTAAACAGTATCGGCTGGCGCAGCAGCGCGCCGTAACTCCGCGCCGGGCCCGCGGCGCTACCGGCGGACTCCGGCTTCGGCAGCGGCAGCCGGGCAATCAATACCAGGGTGAGCAGGTAGAGGCCGATCAGTACGCCGAAGGCCCCGAGAAATTCCCGCTCCGGCGCGAAGTGCCCGGACAACACCGCCAGGTTCGGCCCCAGCACCGCGGCCACTACGCCGCCCCCCATCACCAGGCTGATCGCCCGCGGTCGCAGCGCGGCTTCACAGGCCTCGATGGCGGCGAAGCGGTATTGCTGCCCCACGCCGATGGATATGCCCAGCAGAAAGGTAGCGGTGCAAAAGAGCCCGAAATGCTCCGCCGCCAGCGCCCAGTAGGCCAGTGCCGCGCCACCGACGCCCACCAGATTTCCCGTCAGGAAGCCCACCTTGCGTCCCAGGCGCTGCATCAGGTGCGCCGCCGGCAGGGTAGCCGACATCAGGCCGAGAAACTGCAATGCCACGGGCAAGGTAACGTAGATGGGAGAAGGAGCCAGTTGCTGGCCGACCAGCGCGGTAACGGACACCAATAGAATATTGCCGGTAACCAGCAGAGCTGTACCGAGGGCCAGGCCCCAGACAGTGACAGGCATAATCGTCCTTGTACGAGGTATTGCAGGGGGGGGCGTTACTATATCACCACAACAATATTTAACGGCCGGGATATATGCAAGGCGCTGAAGAAGTATTTCTACGTCCTCTGCCCCCTGCGCTATTCAGAGCGATCAACTGATATTTTGGCGCTTCCATATTCCGGTTCCAGTAGCTTCCCCTTGATGAAATCCCTCATCAGATAGAAATAGCCTTCCGGTTGTCGTGTGGAAAGACGCTCTCCATCCGGGCTTTTCTCAAATTCATACATGCCGTGGTCTGCTTCCGGAAAGACGGCTGTCGTGATCGGGCGACCGGCACTGCGCAACCTGGTCAAGCGGCGGAGCGTTTCGCCGGAAGGGGCATCCCGATCCTGCCCTCCCAGTATCCACAGCTGCTGTACCTCGAGGCCGGTCAGCACCGGCATGGGATCATAGTCCGCTGGAACGCCATCTAGCAGTCGCGGAGCGTCCTTGCGTATCGTCTCCGCAGGCGTGTTAAGCAGATACGCGGTGATGTTGCCGCGGACTGATTCGAACCATGGTTCGTTGCGGTACTTATTCTTCACGGCTTCAAGCTGCTCGTAGCCCTCGGTAAAACCACTCTCGACGATCCTTGCAGTGGCATCAGCGAATTCCATGGCTTTGGCCTTGATCTTCGGGCCAAAGCCGGCACGCTCCATATCGAACTCAATCGCTTCCCGATCCTCATCCAGCGGCGAGACCGCCAGTCCAAAACTGACGATGACAAAGTCCACCGGTTCTATACGTGCCGCCAGCGGGGCCACCCAACCTCCCTGGCTGCCAGCCTGGTATCCCATCCGTCCCGCGCGCGCACCGGCGAGACGCCTGGCCTCGCGGGTAGCGTGGATCGCGTCGATCGCCAGAGTAAGGTAGTTCTGCGTGTAGCGGCCGCCCGAAGCGCCCGTGCCACGTTTGTCATAGACGAACACACCAATGCCGGCGCTGGCAAACTCCCGCTGCAGCGAGTAACGCTGCAGCGCCGAGGAATGCTCGGACCCGTGGATCAGCACAACGATCGGAGCACGCGCCTGGCCTGGCGGCAGGGTCAGTCGCCCTGCCAGAACAACTCCACCGCTCTGAAAGCGCGTATCGGTTTGGACCAGCGGCTGTCGCTGTCCTGCCACGTCGTCGAAGAGGATCTCGCCACGCGAACAGTGAATGATGACTTGGTGCCCGTCAGGCCGGCCGGTCCAACCCAACGCGCTGGCCCATTGGTTCTTTCCCCGTGGCGCCAGTGCGCCCGTACGCCCATCAGGGCGCCTCCAGCGAAGCTGTCCCGGGCTATCCGGGCCGATATCGAGCGATGTGCCATCCGCCATCACGTAACTCCCTACCTCACATGGAAGCGAAGCAGCTTCGGCTTCGGATGATGCACGGACGTTCAGCGATGCCAGGCCGTACAACGCCACGAAGGTTAGGGCGCGCAAGACGGTCGGTTGAGTGATGCAGGCCATTTCGATACCATTTATGTCAATATTTACGTAAACGTTGACGTAAATTCATTGTACAGTCAAGCTCATGCACTCCAGCTGGGCCGGGAAAACGCTATAGAGAGGTGTAATGAACGATTTTATCCATCAACAAGGCCCTGCATTCCTTGCGCACATATTGAGGCGCCTTGCCGATGAACTGGTCCAGGCCGCTGCGGACTGGTATCCGACGGTGGGCGTCTCGGCGCCGCCGCGCACTATTTCGACCCTGCTCGCACTGGATGAACGCGGGCCACTCGGGGTCACCGAATTGGCTGGCCTCCTGAAGCAATCACACACTCTGGTGATTACCTGGATCAAGGAGCTATCGCGCCTATCCCTGGTGGTCCAGAAGAGCGACCCGGCCGATAGGCGTCGAACAGTAATCAGCCTTACCACAAAAGGCCGAAAAGAGCTTTTGCAAGTGCGGAAGGCCTTAGTGGCGATGGAGCAGGCATCAACCGAGCTGCTGAGTCTGGGAGGCGACGATGTCTGGCAGAAGCTGTGGGCGATGGAGCGCGGTTGTCGGGAGCATTCATTCCTGAAACGCCTGCGCCGTGCGGCGGATTCCCGGAAGTAAGGTGAATAACTGGCTGCTGGCCCGGCTGTGGGGGCGACTGCCCGAGAGCGGCGCACAGGCCGAATAACCGCACTTTTTACCAGGGCCCTGCGGGGCCTTTTTTAATGCCCAGATTCCCAGCATCCACTACAGCCTCCGCGCAGGGGCGAACCTGGTGTTCGCCCACGCCACCTCTTTACAGCCACAAAAGTAAGCATCCACTCACCATGCACAGAAGTAGCGCTCGTGATATAACCGAAACAAGAAAAAGAAGGCAGTCGGAGCTCACAATGAACCCCACCAGGAAATTCGCCACCGCGCTGCTCTGCGCAGCCCTGGTCACCAGCTGCGGCGAGAAGACACCGCCCGCAGAGCAGACGCCCGAAAGCACATCGGCACCGAAGATGGAAAAGGTCCCGCGCGTGGCCCGCCCGGACGCCCCTGGCCTCACCGTCGCAACGGCGGCACTGCGCAGGCTGCAGATCGCCAATGTGGACTACAGGATTTCCGTCGAGCTGGACAGCGAGTCCGAGTCATTCTCCGGTCGCGTGATCGCCGAGACCGAAATCGCCCGGCCGCTGCAGCAGGCCCTTACCATCGACTTCACCGACGGTGAGGTGCAGTCGGTCAGCGTCAACGGCCGGGACATTCCAGTTCAGTACAACGGTTATTTCATTACCATCGAACCGGAGCAACTAAAGCAGGGCCCCAACAGTATTGCCATCGACTACACCCACCCCTACTCCACTGACGGCTCCGGCCTGCACCGCTTCCGGGATCCACAGGATGGCAACGTCTACCTCTACACCCACTTCGAACCCTACAAGGCCAACCGCTTCGCGCCGCTGTTCGACCAGCCGGACCTGAAGGCCAGCTATACCGTCGACGTCAAGGCACCGGCGGATTGGCAGGTGGTGACAGCAACCCGCGAGGAGAACACCGAGGAACTGGCGGACGGACGCAAACACTGGCACTTCCCCGCCACCAAGAAATTCTCCACCTATATTTTCCCGCTGCACGCTGGCCCCTTCGTGGTGTGGGAGAGCGAGGCCGGCGATATCCCCCTGCGCCTGATGGCCCGCAAGACCCTGGCGCCCAACGTCAAGCCCCGGGACTGGTTCACCTTTACCCAGCAGTCCTTCGACTTCTTCCAGAAGTACTACGGCATCGAATACCCGTTCGGCAAATACGACCAGCTGATAGTGCCGGACTTCACCATCGGCGCCATGGAAAACGTCGCCGCGGTGACCTTCAACGAGGCCTATGTCTCCCGCGGTGAAAAGACCCAGGCCGAACGGCAGAGGCTCGCCAATGTGATCGCCCACGAAATGGCGCACATGTGGTTCGGCGACCTGGTGACGATGAAATGGTGGAACGGCCTGTGGCTTAAGGAGAGCTTCGCCACCTATATGGCCAGCCTGGCCCTGGCCACTAACAGCGAGTTCGAGGACGTGTGGGAAAACTTCTACCTGCGCTCCAAGCAGTCCGCCTACCTGGCCGATCAGCTGGTCACCACCCACCCCATCGAAGTGCCGGTGCCCAACACCGCCGAGGCATTCTCCAACTTCGACAGTATCACTTACGGCAAGGGTGGCTCGGTGCTCGAGCAGCTGCCCCACTACCTCGGCAAGGAGACCTTCCGCCAGGGAGTCAACAGCTACCTGAAGGAATTCTCCTACGGCAATGCCGAACTGAAAGACTTTATGGGCAGCCTCGGCAAGGCCGCCAACAGGGACCTGGGGCAATGGACCCAGAACTGGCTCTACAAGGCCGGCGTCAACACTATCTCCGCAACCTACACCTGCACCGAAGACAGGATCACCCAGCTGGCGATCAACCAGATGGCGCCGAAGGAGCACCCGGTATTACGCGAACAGAAAATCCAGCTTGGCATCTACCGCATGCAGGACAATATCATGACCCGTGTCGCCGCCGTGCCGGTCATCTACAGCGGCGCCAAGACCCAAGTCAAAGAAGCCGAGGGAGAGCCCTGCCCGCAGATTCTAACCCTGAACGACGAGGATTGGGGCTATGTGAAAACCAGCCTCGACGACAAATCCGTCACCCAGGTAACCCGACATATCAACTCGATAGAGAGCTCCTTCACCCGCCTGATGCTGTGGCAGAGCCTGTTCGACAGCGTCACCGATGCCAGGATGCCGCTGTCCGAGTGGATCGACTTTGCCCTGGACAACGCTGGCGCCGAGAGCGATATCAACGTAATCCGCCTCATCAGCAGCCATCTGGAAGCGGCGGCAGCCTACGCGCACCGCTTCGATGTGCCGGAAGAGCTGCGCGCAGAGCGGCTGCAGGCGGTCGAGAATTTCGCCTGGGCCCAGCTCAACACCGCCCCCGCCGGCAGCGACGCGCAAAAAACCTGGTTCGGTACCTTCACTGAACTCGCCCACAGCGACGAAGCCCTAAGCAACGCCGTCCAGCTGCTGTCCGGTGAAATGGAAATCGACGGCTTGCCAATAGACCAGGACAAGCGCTGGCAACTGATCGTCCTGATGAATCGCCACCTGCACGGCGACTACGCCAAGATGGTGGAAGAAGAGCTGGAAAAGGACAACACCGACCGCGCCCGCAACTACGCCATCAGCGCCAGCGCCATCCGCCCGTCACCGGAAGCAAAAAAAGAGTGGCTGGACAATATCCTCAACAGGCGTGACCGGTACAAACTGAGCCAGATCCGCGCCGCCGCCGGTTCAATGTTCCCGGCTGAGCAGTTGGACCTGTACCGCGACTTCAGTGGGCAGCTGTTCGGTGCGGTGCCACAGGTCAGCGGCACCAAAGATACTCTGTACAACAAAGCCTATGCGATGCTGTTCCCGGTTGTGTGCAGCAAGGATGATATCAATCAGTATAGTCAGGCGCTGAAACAGAACAAGGATCTAATGCCGGCGCTGGAACGGGTATTGAAGAATCGTAGACAGCAGAGTGAGTGGTGTGTAGCCATGGTCGAATTACAAGTAAAAAGCAAGTAAGGGATAAAATCATCCCTATAGGCTTAGGGCCTGTTCACCAAAGACATGGAAAAATTAATAGATCAAATGCTCGAATTAGAGCCCCATTGAAGTGCTTTCAAGCAGGCGCACGAGAAATCAGACATCAGCAATACTTGGTGGCTATTTTCCTGTCTGAGTATCTTCTAATTCCTGTTCCGCTGGCACTTGATCTGTTCGGTCACGACATCCTTTCCCTGCAGGACACCCGGCGAATACTGGCTGACAAGCGGGGGCTATTTCCCAAATCTCTACAGCTTGTTTCGCAGCCTGGTCGGCGACTGGGATGATCAGTGCAGTCGCCGCAGATAAAAGAAGACAAGGTGGTCGCGGTTACCGTAAACCCATTGATCATCCTCTTCCTCTGCCATCTGTTGACCTGGATCATCTGAGTATCGACAGGCCCACCGGTGCCAACGGGCTTTCCAGGTACTCCAATTGCCAGTCAGAAGCCGGGTATGGAGAGCACGGAATTCACACTCAGGCCTTTATGGCATTACAGATTGGCAGTGGCACAATAACCAGACTTTTACCCATAGATTTTATTTATCTGCTTTGGGCATGGGCCCAGGGCGACTAGATCGCGCCAATCCGCAGAGATTCGGTCCGCTACTGGCCATACACACTTCGCTGAAAACAGCCTAGTCTTTAAAAAGCTGCACCCAACCTGCAGGAGGAAGCCATGCTCAGTATCGGTTCCGACACCGTCTGCCGCCTGATCGAGCTGGCGCGGGAGTTTCACGCCCAGGAAGAGGTCTCCATACCGGAGGAACCCGCCAATCCCAGCGGTGACTGGGCGGTACAAATGCTGGCCAGCCACGCGGGCGACGCCAGCCTCCAGGAATTCAAGGCTATCATCGCGGACCTGGAGCCCGACCAGCAACTGGAAGTGGTGGCCCTCCTGTGGCTGGGCCGCGAGGATTTCAGCAAAGGGGAGTGGCGGGATGCCCTCGAGCAGGCCGCCGACAGCTGGAATCCCGAGACGGCGGAATACCTGATTGCCCACCCGCTGCTGGCCGACTATCTCGAGAAGGGGCTGGACCTGTTCGGGTACCGCTGCAATGAATAGCGGGTGTCTGGACAGAAGTTTGTGTGCGGCCGGGAGGGCTATCCCAAAGCCGTCCCCTGGCGCAAAGACTGGATTGACCGCCGGGGGTAGGAGGGTTCTGGCAAAGCCAAAAGGAAGATATAAGCGCCACGAGCCCTTCCGCCCACCCGGTGGAATTTGTTTATTGGGCGTAATGTGAACTATTGCCGCAATTGCTCACCTATTAAATGCCCCAGTAATGATAGGATGAATCGCTCATTCAGCCTGGGCCGCACAGTAGCCTGATCTCCCAAGAGTTCGCCCGCAAGAGGCTTCTCCATGGCTTAATCCGGTTACAGCTCCAGACCTGCGCTTGAATATAAGCGCGTTCACAACACTTCCAGACAGAAACCACACAAGGATGTTCGGCAATGAGAATCAGTGCTGCCGTCGGCAACAGAGCCCCCAACCATTTCACTGACGTAAAGACAGTTCAAGCCCTTCTCAATCGACACATAGGAGCCATGGTCCCCCTGCTTCCCCTCAAAGTGGACGGGAGTTGCGGGCCGATTACCATCGGCGTTATTGTCGAGTTTCAAAGACGCATCGCTGGCTTCAAGCGGCCCGATGGTCGTGTCGACCCCGATGGCAGGACTTTCAAGTCACTTTGCACGGGCGGCGAACAACCAGCAACCGGTGGGAGGGAAGGCACATTTTCCCCAGCCTTGCTGGAAACTCAGATTTTTTACCGGTCCGAAAACAACGGTAAACATACGGCAGAACAGCACCGGCAGATTAATATATTGACTGAATCTGATTACCAAAAGGCCGCTACCTTAATTGGTGTGGAAGTTGCCATCATCAAGGCAGTATCCTCTGTCGAGAGCCGGGGCAATGGATTCCTTTCCAATGGCAAGCCCAAGGTATTATTCGAGGGTCACTGGTTTTCTCGTCTCACGAAAGGCAAGTTTGATGAACGGCACCCCACCCTGTCCTACAAGAAGTGGACGAAGGTACATTATAAAGGCGGGACCGCCGAGTATCAGCGCTACCGTTCCGCCTTTGCCTTGGATGCAGAAGCGGCGATGAAATCCACGTCCTGGGGAAAATTTCAGATCATGGGCTTCAATCATGCAAAATGTGGCTACGCCGACGTGAAGGATTTCGTTGCCGACATGTATAAAAGCGAGGCATTTCATCTGCAGGCGTTCGTAAAATTTTTACGAGATACCGGCCTCGATAGACACCTGAAGGCGAAGAACTGGGCCGCGTTTGCCAGGGGCTACAACGGACCCGAGTATGAGAAAAACAAGTATGATGTACGCATGAAACAAGCTTATGAGGCATTTTCAACGGAAGGTTCATTGACATGAGGAGAATAATTGCGGCGCTATTGTCATCGGTTCTAGTCATCGGTTGCGATTCGAGCGCCACACCAAGCCGTAAATCCACCGGTGAAGAAAGTGATAGCACCCCGGCACTCGTATCTGTTGTCGAGAAGTCCAAGAAAATCGATGACCCCAGCTCACCGGTGGGCTATTGGGAGGTGACAAAATCTTTTCCAAAACTGTCTGAGACCCACAGGAGCGCCGGGAAGGTCAATGGGCTCATCGCGAACCTAATGGAAAAGTACAGTTGCGATACCAGTGGCGACGAGACGTTTACCGCGGAACTGACCTACTCTTCACCCAAGATTTTGAGCTTCCGCTACGAATCCATGTGGATGTGCCCACCGATGTGGTCGCCGGACAGTGATGAAGGGGCGCTGACTATCGATTTGGACAATGCCAAAGTACTGGACATCGACGAGGAGTTTTCCAGTAATGAAAGCCGGGAGGCCGTTCTTTCACAGGCCAGGGAAAAACTCAACGAAAAGATTGCAATGATCGAGAAAGACAATGGTGTCGACTGTACCAACAGCGGACCGGTTGACGCCTTCTACGTCACAAAATCAGACATTATTTTTATGCACACTGCGGACGAACATAGTGAAGCCGTATGCAGTGCTTCGTTCAGTTTTAATAAGCGGGATATTGCAAAATACCTTAAATCAGGCAGCAGCCTCCTGAACGATTAACCCGGCGGGCCGGCGGCACGCCCCTGTGCCGCACTATGAACCCGATTTATTTGGTGCCGGGTTGATAGCCACTATAGGGAATGGTTGTTCCTGGCCACCGACAGATAGCCCAGGTAACGCTCCCGAATCTCCCGTACATAATTGACCGGCTCGCGCCCACGCACATAGCCGAAGCGCGCCCGGCGGTAGTTCTCCGGCTGGGACAGCAGCAGCATCGCCTCTTCCACATTGTCGAACCAGCGGTTTGGGTCCCTGCCCAGTCGCGCGGCGAGCTTGCGCGCATCCATGACGTGGCCGTGGCCGGCGTTGTAGGCGGCCAGGGTGAAGTAGATTTTCTGGTCGAAGGGCAGGTCGCGCGGGAAGCGCTGCTCCAGCCAGTCCAGGTAGGAGACGCCCGCGCGAATGCAGTTTTCCGGTTCGAACAGATTGGTGATACCCATCTGCCGCCCGGTGCGCGGCAGCACCTGCATCAGGCCCTGGGCACCGGCGAAGGATTCGGCGCGGGGATTGAACTGGCTTTCCTGGTACATCTGCGCAACCACCATACGCCAGTCTCGGTCGGCGCGGTCGGCGTGCCTGCGCACTATGGGGTCGTAGGGGGACAGTTGATCGATGCTGCGCAGGCGCTCCCCCTGGTGGCGGCGGATGCGCTTGGCGTTCTTGAAGTACTTGTTGTAGGTGACGTTGAAAAACAGATCCCGGTGATGTTTCTTCAGGAAGCCGTTGAGCCGCTGCAGCAATTCCGGCTGATCCCCGCGCACCGCCCAGGCGATATCGCGCTCGCCGGGCAGTTCGCCCACCACGGTGAAATCGTCGCGGTAGGTGCGCTCTATGGCTACCAGGTGGGAATCGGCCACCGTGTAGGGGTAGTCTCCCCGCACCACGGCATCGATCAGCTGCTCGGTGGTGGCCCCCTCTACCGCTACCACTTCCATCGGCTCGGGCTGCTCCCCGGCCAGTGCATTGAGGTGGGCGTAGAAGCTGCTGAGGGGATTCACGGCCACCTGCTGTCCGGCCAGCAAATCCGCCGCCGGCGTTTTCGCACTGCTTCGCTCCTCCCTCTTCGCGGCGATCAGCTGTTCGGTCACCTTCAGGTAGGGGCGCGAGAAGACCATTCCCTGCTTGCGGCGGGATTCGGTGACGGTCAGCGATGCCGCCACCATGTCGCCCATGCCCGCGTTCAGGGCCTCAGCCAGATCGACGTCGGGGCCGGGCACCACCATGCTCAGGCGCAGATCGTGCTCGCGGGCAAACTGTTTGAGCAGGTCGTAGTCGAAGCCCATCAGCTCGCCGCGCCAGATAAAGTAGGAGGCGGGGTGGTTGCGGGTCAGTACGCGCAGGGTGCGGCTCTTTTGTATCTCTGCCCAGTCGCGCCGCGGCCGCTGCTGTTGCCGGCTGGCGAGCAGGTGTTCCGAGGTGAAGAATTCATTCAGGGCGCGCTCCAGCCCGGTTGCATCGCGGCGCACGGCCCAGGCGATAGCGCGCTGGGATTCCAGTTCGGTGCTGGCGACCAATTGCGGATAGAAGGGCAGCAGCGCGTCGGCGAGGTTGCTGTCGATCACGGTGGCCGGATACTCACCGGAGGCTACCGAGGCCAGCAGGTCGTCGTGCTCTATCGGTTCGTCCAAGTAAGTAATGGCATAGCGGTCCCGGCGCTCGCCGGCAGACAGCGTCTGTGCAAAGGCGCTGCCGCGGCGCACCGCCACCTGCAGCGGTTCGTTGCCCTCCTGGTCCGGACGCGCATCGCTGCGCGTCACCAGCAGCTCGCGCACATACTGCAGGGCGCGGGTGAACGCGACCTGCCCGGCGCGTTCATCGGTGCGGGAAAAGTTGGTGGCTACCACGTCGCCGCGCCCCTGCACCAGTGCCGGTATCAGGTCGGAGAAGCTGTCCACGTACACCCACTGCGGCTCCAGTCTGCGGCTGTGCGCGAATTTCTCGGCCAGCTGCCGCCACTCGCTGCTGGGCAGGCCGTCACGGGGCAGCGAGTCGTCCGCGGGACCGCGCGGCGCCAGCAGGCGCAGCACGCCGCGTTGGCGGATTGCCGATAGATCGCCAAGCTCGATGTAATTCTCAAATGCGGACGGCTCCGTCGGGGACTGTTCCTGCACCTGCTGCTGCGGCGTCGGCGCAGCCTCCGCTTCGCTTTGCTCGCGCTGTTTTTCGCAGCCGGGCGCAATCAGGAGTGTCGATAAAGTGAAGACCAGAGCGGGGACAAATTTGTACTTCACACTTCTACCCTTTCCTTAGTGGCTTTTTTTTTCGAGCCTGGTGAGATTATGCCATGACTGGCGCGATCAATTCTTGGGCATTGGCAATCGGCTCGGCCGTGGGGCTATAGTCAAGGATTGCGGATACGTTATATAAATGGGGCGGGGAAGGAGGAATCCGTTTTGGGCTTCTACGAAAATCACTGCCTGCCGCACTTGATCAATTGCGCCTGCGGTCTCACGGCCATCCAAAAGCAACGCAGCCTGGTGGTACCTCAGGCGTGCGGCCGCGTACTGGAAGTCGGGTTCGGCTCCGGCCTCAACCTGCCCTTCTACGACCCCGCCAAGGTCGAACTTGTCTGGGCGCTGGAGCCCTCGAAGGGGATGCGCAACCGCGCTCGCGGGAACGTCAATAATTCCCCACTGGAGATCCGCTGGCTGGACCTCCCCGGCGAGGAGATTCCGCTGGAAAATAACAGCGTCGACACAGTGCTGCTGACCTATACCCTGTGCACCATCCCGGACTGGCACAGGGCGCTGGAGGAAATGCGCCGGGTGCTGAAGCCGGACGGGGAGCTGATCTTCAGTGAACACGGCAGGGCACCGGATGCCGGAGTCAGGAAATGGCAGGACAGGCTGAACCCCTATTGGGGCAGGGCCTTCGGCGGCTGCAACCTGAATCGGCCGATTCCGGTCTTTATCGAGGAAGGCGGCTTCGAGATTCAGTCTATGGAATCGGGCTATATCCTTTCGCCGAAATTTGCCGGTTTTAATTACTGGGGTATGGCCAGGCAGGTTTAAGTCTTTGCGGTAAAGCCCCGGGGCTGTAGGAGCCTGCTTGCAGGCGAACAAGGGCGGAGCTTCGTAGCCATCGCCTGCAAGCAGGCTCCTGCATTGTCACCACAAACAAAAAGCCCCGACCTGCGGCCGGGGCTTTTTAATCTCTGCAAGCTTAGCTCTCGTTCTGCGCCAGCTTGGTCCGTTCCTTTTCTTTCTTTTTGGACTTGGGTTGCAGTTCCGCCAGCATCATCTTCATCTGCTGGTACTCCTCCTCGCTGCTCATTTCCAGCAGCAGGGGCTGGGCGACGCGGGCGAAGTATTCGGCATCTTTCTGCTCGTAGAGTTCGCGCGCCAGCCACTGGGCGATGTGTTGCTCGCGCGGCGCGCGCAGGTAAGCCTGCTCGAGCATTTCCACGTATTTCTCCCGAGGGTAGTCGAGCATCTCCATGCTCATGGCGAGGCCGAACCAGTGGGAGGCGGTGTCGGCATCGTTGTTGACCAGGTATACGAACTTGTCGCGCGCCCGCTTCAGGCTCTCGCGGTCGCGCGCCTCGCCCGGCAGATTGATCTGGCGGTTGAGATTGAGCCAGGCATCGGTCCTCTGGTACCAGAAGTTGCCGCGGTCCTTCGCCGGCACCCTGGCGAGCAGATGTTCGGCGCCTGCAAAGTTGCCGATGCGGGTTTCCGCATCCGCCTGGATAGCAGTCAGCTCGGGACTGGCGATGCCCTGGGCCTGGGCGTAGCGCACCAGTGCGTGCAGGCTTTCCAGGTTGTAGCCGGACTGCACGATGAAGTGTGCAACTTCCGCCACGGCGCGCTGTTGTGACAACTGGCGCACACTGGGCTCAACTTCCCGGAAATCCGCCGGAATGGGGCCGCTGGCCATGTCGAAGCTGCCGTCCTCGAACATCGCCTGGTATTGCTTTTCTATCTCCGCCAGGGACATGCCGAGGGACTTTTCCAGGGCTTCCACCGGGTCGGCGCCGTTATTATAGGCCTTCACGTATTCCTTGAACTCCTCTGTCTTGCCACTCTCCATGATCAACCAGTGGGCCAACATCCAGCCGCTGGCATAGACGCCGGGCTTCTCCTCGTCCGGGATGTTGTAGACGGTTGCGCGCAGCAGCTGCTCCAGCGGCATCGGGCTGGTGAACAGCAGGGTCATGGCGCGCTCCTTGGGAACCCCACCCAGCTGATAGACACCGCTGTCATTGAAGGTCATGGTAGACATGAACTCGGCAAAGCCCTCGCTGTACCAATAGGGGTAGTGGGTGGTATTGCCGTTGTAGCTCAGGAAGTGGGTGTACTCGTGGAAGAGGAACTCCCGCGCCGCCAACTGGCGCTCGCCGCTGCGGCCATCCAGGTTCACCAGCGCATAGCTGCCCTCGGCAGTGGTGTCGTAGAGACCATTGGTCACCTCTGCCAGCTCCCCACCGACCAGACCCGCGTAGGTCTGGCGGTCAGCGGCGGCGTAGATGGTCAGCTTGTCGTCCTGGGCGCTCGACGCATTGCCGAGCAGTTCCAGGGCTACCGCGCGGTAGCGCTCCAGATCCGCGGCGAGGGTTTTTACCGCTTCGGGATCGCCATTGGTGACGATGCGGAAGTTAGCGCTGTCAATCTGATACCAGGTTTCCTCAGCCAGGTTCTGCTGGGCGCTACAGGCCGTAACGAAAAAACCGGAAAAAATTACCAACAATGCGAGAGTGCGATAGAACATAGTTCTGGCCACCGAGTCGTTTTTTGCTGAGCCCTCCGTGGCAAAACATGGAAGCCAACACACTACCGGTTTTTGCTGTACAAAAAAAGAACAATTTTAGACCAGCACTCCGATTCCGTTGGATTTTTTCGAACTTAAAAGTCCCTACAACCCAGTGTCTCGAGCCCTGCAAGTAGATGTGGCAAACGTCAATGACCGAGACCCACTTCTCAGTTTTCTTTCTCCAGGCTGTGCAGCCGATGGCCGTGGCTCTTATATTGGGCAAGCGACCAAAAAAGACTAAATGGTCACAAAATAATTAAATAATAAATCCGATGAGAGAGAAAAGATGAAGACCTCACCGCTACTGGCGCTGCTCGGCGGCGCCCTGCTGGCGGCGCAGAGCTGGGCCGCGCCGCAATTCATTGCCGACCTGGATATCCCCTCCTTCGACGGCACAGAGCTGGACGCCAACCTGTTCGTGCCCGACACCCCGCCCCCCGCCGGCGGCTACCCGACGGTACTCTTCACCAACAGCTGGGCCCTGGACAAGCACCAGTACCTGCTGCAGGCCACCGCACTGGCGGACAACGGCTACCTGGTGATGAGCTACTCCACCCGCGGCTTCGGCCACTCCGGCGGTATGGTGGATGTGGCCGGAGCCAACAGCCTCGCCGACGCAAGCGTGCTGATCGACTGGCTGGAGGCCAACTACCCGGTGGGCAAGCTGGGTATGGCCGGTATCTCCTACGGCGCCGGCATCTCACTGCTGGCCGCGGCGGCGGATCCGCGGGTGGACGCGGTGGCGGCCCTGTCCGGCTGGTCCGACGTGGTGGAGGGGCTCTACCCGAACGAGACGGTGAACCTGGTGTGGGGCACCCTGCTGGTGAACACCGCCTTCAACCGCGAACCGATCGTCGACCGGATATGGAACGACCTGCGCAGCGGGCAGAATATCGACGGCGTCATCGAGTTCGCCGCGCCCCGTTCTGCGCTGGGCTTCGTCGACGCCCTCAATGCCAACGGCACCGCCGTGCTGATGTCGAACAACTTCGCCGACTACCTGTTCAAACCCAACAGCATGACCGACCTCTACACACTGCTGGAGGGCCCGAAAAAACTGCTGCTGAACCCGGGCACCCACGCGGTGACCGAAACCCTGGGCGGCAACGGCGGCCACATCTGGGCCAGCGGCTTCCGCTGGTTCGACCGCTACCTGAAGGGCGAGGCCAACGGCATCGACAGCGAGCCGAAAGTGGACATGAGGGTGCGCATCAGCAACCGCCTGGAACAGTTCGACGATTTCCCGGTGACACAGAATGCAAGCCACTGGTACCTGCACCCGCGCCTGACCTACTTTGGCAATGGCAGTCTGAAGAGCAGCCCCTATTCCGGCTGGAGCTGGAGCAATAAGTTCCACGGCGGCGCCGACACCGCGGCTGGCACCGGCATCCCGATAGTGTCCGATGCGCTGGAGGGGCTCGGTATCCCGGTCTACACCTATATGCCCGCGATCAACGGCTACCACGCGATCGAGTACCAGTCGCCGCTGCAGTGGAGCACCCTGGAAATCCGCGGCACCCCGTCCCTGGAAATGTGGATAAAACCGAGCAAGCCGGAAGTGCAGCTGCACCTGCACCTGTACGACACGGATCCCCTCGGCATGGGCCGGCTGATCACCCACGCGCCTATCACGCTGCACGATGCCGAGGTGGGCCAGGAGCAGAAAATCAGCGTGGAGTTTTTCACCACCAGCTACGACGTACCGGTGGGACATAGGGTGACCCTGGCGATAGATACCGAGGGGCTGATCTACCAGAAGCCCGCGGATACCGACTACGAGATCGAAGTGCCCTACCGGGGCAGCCGGGTTTCCAAGCTGACGGTGCCGCACCTGTAGCCGGCCCTTTTGGGCGAACACAAGGTTCGCCCCTACACGTCGAGCGCAGTGGCAGGCACAGACCGATCAGCACCTGCCAACTCTCTCCATAGGGGCGAACCTTGTGTTCGCCCGCTCCCACCTTCGGCAATCCCACCCCGAGCCGCTACAATGGCACCTTCGCCGACACACCCATTCAAAAACAACTGAGTTGCTATGAACAAGACCATCCTGCGCAGCCTGCTGGCCGTGCCGCTGCTGGCACTGGCGGCCTGCGGCCCGTCTGAGAAGGCCACCGAAGAACTGAAAGCAGAACTGGAAGAGAAGCCGACCACGGAAGCGGCCGCCGAACCGGTGGCGGAAAGCAGCATCGATTACAGCGACGCGCCGGCGGGCAAGCTGCCGGACGGCGTGCGCCCCACCGCCTACCGGCTGGACCTTCTGCTGGACCCTAAGCGCGACGATTTCTCCGGTCAGGTGGAGATAGATATCGAGATGACCAGCGCCGCCGACCATATCTGGCTGCACGGCAAAAACCTCGATGTCAGCGAGATAACCGCAGTTCTCCCGGATGGCAGGCAGGTGGCCGCCGAATACCGGGAGGTGCTGGACAGCGGCGTGGCCGCGGTCAGCTTCGCCGAAGCGCTGCCCGCGGGCACATTCACCCTGCGCATCGACTACAGCGCCGCCTACGACCGCAACCTCGCCGGCCTGTTCAAGGTGGAGGAGCAGGGCCAGGCCTACGCGCTGGCGAAATCCGAATCCATCCAGGCGCGCAAGTACCTGCCGGGATTCGACGAGCCGGGCCTGAAGGCGCCCTTCGATATCACCCTCACCGTGCCCGAGGGCCATGCCGCCATCAGCAACGGCGCCGAGCTGAAACGGGAGCCGGCCGGTGAGGGCCTGGAGAAGGTCACCTTCGCCACCACCCGCCCCATGTCCACCTACCTGCTGTCCCTGTCCGTGGGCCCCTTCGACGTGGTGGAGCGCCCGGCGATTCCGGCCAACAAATACCGCAAGGATCCCATACCGCTGCGCGGCTTCGCGCGCAAGGGCCGCGGCGGCGACATGAATTACATCCTCGATATCACCCCGCGCATGGTGGAGATTTTCGAGACCGAACTGCAACGCCCCTATCCGTTTGAGAAACTGGATATCGTCGCCGCGCCCCAGTGGCCCAGCGGCGCCACCGAACTCTCCGCGGCCATCACCTACCGCGAACAGCGCATCCTGGTCGGCGACACGCCGGCCCCCGGCGCGCGCCTGGACCTGCTCGGCGTGCACGCCCACGAGATCGCCCATATGTGGTTCGGCAACCTGGTCACCCCGCCCTGGTGGGACGACCTGTGGCTGAAAGAGGGCTTCGCCACCTGGGGCACGCCGCTGGCGCTGACCATCTTCGAACCAAACGGCGGCCACGACCTCAACGCCGCGGTGCGCGCCATCAGCGCCATGCAGCTGGACTCCCTGGCCAGCACCCGCGCCATCCGCGAACCGATTGCGGACAACAACAATATCCGCAACGCCTACGATGCCATCACCTATTCCAAGAGCCTGGGTGTGATCCATATGGTGGACAACTACTTCGGTGCGGACAAATTCCGCCCGGCGCTGGGTCGCTATATCGAGACCTTCGCCGACGGCGTGGCCGACTCCCCGGCCTTCTACGAGGTGATCGGCGAGGAGACCAATACCCCGGAACTGACCGAGACATTCCGCAGTTTCGTCGAACAGAAGGGCGTACCGCAGCTGGATATCGTCGTGGACTGCGCAGAGGAGGGAGAGGCGAAACTGCTGGTGCGCCAGCACCGCTACAAACCGCTCGGTTCGCCGATACCCGACGCCGACCAGTACTGGAGTATTCCCTTCTGTTTCAGCAGCAGCGCCGACGCACAGCAGTGCCTGATGCTGACCAGTGTCGAGCAGGAAGTGGAAATCCCCGGCGGCGCCTGCCCGCAATGGCTGATGCCGAACGCCCAGGGCAGTGGCTACTACCGCTGGAGTCTGGCGGAGGAGCAGTGGCGGGCGCTGGTGGAACGCTTTGCGGAGTTCACACCCACCGAACAGCTGTCCATTATCGACAGCGCCTTCGCCGCCTTCGAGGCGGGCCAGCTGCCGGAAGCCCTGCTGCTCCAAGTGGTGGAACAGTCGGCAAAGGCGGACAAACGCCAGGTGGTGGTCGCACCGCTGCGCTATTTACAAAAATACGGGCAGAATTACCTGAGCGAAGAGAAGCAAGCGGAGTTTCTCAACTTCACCCAGAACCTGTATCTGCCAATACTGGAGAAAACCGCCGACAGTCCGGACAGCGAGGAGCAGCTGCTCTACAGCGAACTGCTGAGCTTTATGGCGCTGACCGCCGGCGATGAGGACGCACGCAAGACGCTTGCGGACAAAGCCATCGCCTTCACCGGCTTCAAGCGCGAGCGCGATCCCGAGGCGCTGGACTCCGACCTCTACGAGGCCGCATTGGCAGTGGCGATACAGGATGCCGGCGACGACTTCCTGGACCACCTGATCAAGGTGCGCGCCGAGCTGGACGACCCGCGCTTCGACAACGCCAGCGCCAACGCCATAGGCCGCAGCGAAAACCCGAAGCAGCTGGATAAAATCCACCAGCTGGCCCTTAGCGGGGACATGGGCTCCCGCGAAGCCTTCGGCCTGATCCAGCGCGCGCTGGCGGAACCGGCGGTGCAGGACGAAAACTGGCAGTGGCTGCAGCTGAACTTCGACAAGGTGGTGAACAAGATCCCGGAACAGTGGCGCCGCCAGACCCCGGCCTTCGCCCGCGCCTTCTGCGACGAGGAGAAACTGGGGCAGGTGCAGCAGCTGTTCAAACAGCATGGTCAACTGGCGCCCGGTTACCAGCGCAGCCTGGCGCAGACACAAGAGCAGATTCAGTTGTGTATGGCGTTGCGGGAGAAGGGGGAGGCGCTGATTGGGGCTCTGCCTAAAACGGCGAATTAAGCAACTCTTACAAGCGCCGATCGCGGCCATGGGCCGCTCCTGCAGGGGGAATTAAGAACCTTGTAGGAGCAGCCCACGGCCGCGATCAATCTATCCAGCCCCACTGGCGCCCTGCCATTCGCCCCACAGGTAGAGGGAAATTCGGTTAGGCCTTCTGCTGCTTGCGCAGCCGGAGCGCCAGCCAGATCATCGGCAGGCCGAAGAGTATCGCGTAGATGCCGATCAACCACACCAGCGCCAGGGCGCCGGCGCCGGGGTTGGCGAGAATGGCAAAGCCGAAAATCATCGACAGCAGACCAATGGCCATCAGCAGCCACTCGTTGCGGATCTCCTTGCGCAAGAGGAAGGCGCCGATGATTTCAAACGCACCCCGCACCAGCGCCCAGGCGCCGATAAAAACCACCAGCACCAGCGCGGTGATCTGCGGATAGGCGAAGGTCACGATACCGGCGGCGACGCTGATCAGTCCGCCGATAATGAGCCACCACAGCGGCGTGGCCTTGTGGCGCCCCAGCACTGCGGCAATCAGCGCGACGAAGCCGTCCAGCAGCGCATAGATACCGAACAGCACCACCAGCGTGAGCAGCGACAGGCCCGGCCAGACGAAACACAGTATACCGAAGATCACGGCGGCGATGCCGCGCAACAGCAGCAGCCACCAGTTTTCCGACAGCACCCGCAATATCGGGCGGGTCGCCAGGGTGGGCTCCAAATTGGGATCGGTAGGCATGGGTTCGGCCTCTCGTCTGAGCTAACGATGAGCTATTGAAGTGTCGTCGCCCACAAAATCCAAGTTTTCCGGGAAAACGTTCTCCACAGGCCGCCAGGCGCCGGAAACAAGGGCGGCCCGTGGACGCGACCGGGCAGCCGACTCTGCAAAGGCTGCGGTCGCGACCACGGGCCGCTCCATGGAGTGTAGTTATCTATCCAGGCTCCCGCCCAGTTACGCCCGCCAAGTAGGCCCTGGCCTTCTGGCCGACAAAGCGGCGGCCGGGATTCTGGCCACTCTCCCACTCCTCGGGAGAAAAGAGATCAAAGAGTCCGACCTTGATCAGGGTGGGGATGGCCAGTTCGAGCTCCCGCTCGACCTGGCCCCTTTCGCCGCGATTGTAGAGTTCGACATTTCTCAGCATGGTGGCGACAGTGCCGGTCTGCACCCTGCTGCCATCCCGAAGCGTCACCGCCGGCAGGCTTTCGCCCTCGGCGACAATCTTGCGGTTAACAGCTCCCAATTCCTCGGTATGTTCGGGTCCACTGCTGGACATTCACAACTCCTTCTTTGAATACCATCGAGTCTTCAGAATGGAAGGGGGGCGCTGCGGCGCTCCCCCAAGTCGTTTTCAGGATCAACCCAGCGCGTTGATCACACCGCGCAGCTTGTCGACGATCGCATCTATCTCGTGCGCCTCGATGATCAACGGCGGTGACATGCACAGGGCATCGCCAATACCGCGCGCCATCACGCCGGCGTCCCAGGCCATGCCGGAGACCTTGCCGCCGAACTTGCCCTTCAGCGCTTCCGGCGCACGCAGCTCGATGGCGCCGACCAGGCCGTAGTTGCGCACGTCGATCACATTGTCGAGATCGGCGAGGCTGTGCAGCGCGTTTTCCCAGTGTTTGCCGATATCGCCGCCGGCGCGGGTCAGCAGGCCCTCGCGCTCGTAGATATCCAGGGTCGCCATGCCCGCGGCACAGGCCACCGGGTGCGCGGAGTAGGTGTAGCCGTGGAAGAATTCCACCGCGCCTTCCGGGGCCGCGTCCATCACCGTCTTGTAGATTTCATCCTTGATAAACACCGCGCCCAGGGGCACCGCCGCGTTGGTGATGCCCTTGGCGGAGGTGATCATGTCCGGGGTCACGCCCCACTCGATGGAGGCGAAGGCGGAACCGGTGCGGCCCCAGCCGGAAATCACCTCGTCGAAAATCAGCAGCAGGTCGTGCTTGTCGCAGATCTCGCGCAGGCGCTGCAGGTAGCCTTTCGGCGGCAGTATCACACCGCCGGCGCCGGCGAAGGGCTCGACGATCACCGCGGCTATCTGGTCGGCGCCGTGGAAGGCCACCAGGCGCTCCAGGTCTTCCGCCAGTTCCACGCCGTGCTCCGGCAGTCCGCGGCTGAAGGCGTTGCGCTCGATATCCAGGGTGTGGCGCATATGGTTGGACTTCACCGGCTGGCCGAACGTCTGGTAATTCGGCGCGATACCGCCGACGGAGATTCCGCCGAAGTTTACCCCGTGGTAGCCCTTCTCGCGGCCGATAAACATAGTGCGGGTACCCTTGCCGCGGGCGCGCTGGTATTGCAGGGCGATTTTCAGCGCGCTCTCCACCGCCTCGGAACCGGAGTTGCCGAAAAACACATGGTTGAGGCCGTCCGGGGTGTGCTTCACCAGCCGCTCGGAATATTCAAAGCTCAGCTCGTGGCCGAAATTGAAGATGGAGCTGTAATCCAGTTTTTTCGCCTGCTGGTGAATCGCCTCGGCGATTTCCGCGCGGCAGTGACCGGCGTTGGAGCACCAGAGGCCGGCGGTGGCATCGATAATCTGTCGGCCACCTTTTTCGGTCAGGTAGATGCCCTCGGCGCGCTCGACGATCCGCGGCGCGGACTTGAAAGTGCGGTTGGGGGTAAAGGGCATCCAGAAGGCTTCGGTTTTCAGTTCGGACATTTTTTCGCTCCGCGGTTTCCCTGTGAATTCGGTTAAATTTTCTGGCTTGGTTGGGCGAACACAAGGTTCGCCCCTACAGAATTAATTTTGTGGCCTGGCTCTACCACTGCACTGGACCCGTAGGGGCGAACCTTGTGTTCGCCCTTTTGGGATCAGGCACCAAAACAGCAATACTTGGTCTCGTAAAACTCCGCCATCCCCTCGACACCGCCCTCGCGGCCGATGCCGGATTCCTTGCAGCCGCCGAAGGGCGCCACCGCGGTGGAGAAGACGCCGGTATTGCAGGCCACCATGCCGTATTCCAGCGCCTCCACCACGCGGTTGGCGCGGCGGATATTCTCGCTCATCACGTAGGCGGCGAGACCGTAAGGTGTGGCGTTGGCGCGGCGGATGACATCCTCCTCGTCGCTAAATTTCTGCACCGGCGCCAGCGGGCCGAAGATCTCCTCCCGGGCGATGCGCATCTCGTCGGTGACACCGGTAATCAGTGTAGGTGCAAAATAGTTTTCGCCCTGTGACAGGAAATCACCGCCCAGCTCCACTTTCGCGCCGGATTCGATGGCATCCTGCACCAGGCCGTTGACCCGCTCCGCGGCGCGGCGGTGGATCAGCGGGCCGACGGTCACGCCCTCGTCGCAGCCGTGGCCGACTTTCAGTTCGGCGACGGCCGCGCGCAGCTTCCCGACAAATTCGTCGTGCACCGATTCGTGCACATAGATACGGTTGGTGGACACGCAGGTCTGGCCGGCGTTTCGCATCTTGGTCGCCACGCAGGCACTGACCGCGGTGTCCAGGTCCGCGTCGTCGAAGACGATAAAGGGCGCATTGCCGCCCAGCTCCATGGACATCTTCTTCACGCCGCTGGCGCACTGGGCCATCAGCAGTTTGCCCACGGCGGTGGAACCGGTGAAGGTGAACTTGGCCACCCGCGCGTCTTCGGTCAAGACCCTGCCGATACCCGCGGCGTCGGATCCCACCACCATATTGATGGTGCCCCTGGGCAGGCCCGCCTCCTCGGCCAGCTGGCACAGGGCCAGGGCGGACAGGGGCGTCTCCACCGCCGGCTTGATCACGACGGTGCAGCCGGCCGCCAGCGCCGGCGCCGCCTTGCGGGTGATCATCGCATTGGGGAAGTTCCACGGGGTGATGCAGGTGACCACGCCCACCGGCTGGCGGATGGTGTTCAGGCGCATGGCCGGGTTGTGGGTGGGAATCGTCTGGCCGTAGGCGCGGCGGCACTCCTCGGCGAACCACTCGATAAAGGAGGCGCCGTAGAGGATCTCGCCCCTGGCCTCCGCCAGCGGCTTGCCCTGCTCCAGGGTCAGGATGCGCGCCAGGTCGTCGGCGTTGTCCACAACCAGCTGGTACCAGCGCTTCAGCACCGCCGCGCGCTCGCCGGCGGTCTTGCTCCTCCAGGCCGGGAAGGCCGCACTGGCCGCGGCCACCGCCGCCTCGGCATCGGCGGCACTGCCGTCGGCCACCCGGGCCAGCAGCTCGCCATTGGCCGGGTCCCGCACCTCGATGGTGGACGCCCCGTCACGCCACTCGCCGTCGATATAGTTCTGAAGCTTCAACAAATCTTGATTCGCCAGTTGCACCGCGTATCTCCTTGCAATTATTGGTCTGAACAGCTGCTACCGCGATTCTGGCGTGACCGGGCAGCGGCGAATAGTAGTATCTTTCCAACTAAAATTTACCTTTATCAAACTTTCCCCTAAGCTGGGCAAATCTTCTTTGTAGGAGCGGCGGGGCGGCCATCCGCCGCTGGCCGCGATCAGACTCGCCCTTGGCACCGACTCCCGATCGCGGCCACGCGCCACACCTACACAAAGCGAGCCCCAAACCATGAGCAAACCAAAGACCACCCTAACCGGCCGCCTCACCGACATGGACCTCCGCCTCCTGCGCGTCTTCCGCGAGGTAGTCCGCGCCGGCGGACTGGCCCCCGCCGAGGTGGCCCTGAACATCAGCCGCTCCACCATCAGCGTGCACCTCTCCGACCTGGAGGCCCGCCTGGGCATGCAGCTTTGCCTGCGATCCCGCGGCCGCGCCGACTTCAAGCTGACCCGGGAGGGCGAGGCCGTCTACCGGGCCATCACCGAGCTGGACGGCCACCTGGAGGCCTTCAAGAGCCAGGTCAACGCCATCCAGTCGAGCCTCACCGGCAGCCTGCGCATAGTGCTGCCGGACGACGTACTGGAAATCCCCCAACTGGACCTGCCCGCCACCATCGCCCGCATCCGCGAACAGGCCCCGCAGCTGCAGCTGGACGTCCAACTGGCCGCCCCCCAGGAACTGGAACTGGAAATCCTCGCCGGCCGCGCCGACGTCGGCATCAACCCCCTCCACTCCCGCCGCCCCGGCCTCGACTACCGGCCCCTGTTCCACCACCAGTCACTGCTCTACTGCGGCAGCCAGCACCCCCTGGCCGGCGCGAAGGAAGTAAGTGAGGAATTGCTAACCCAACAGGAACTGGCCGCCCCCAGCCACGCGGTACTCTCCGGAGCGGCACACCTGTACCGACTCTTCCCCCATAAATCCACGGCCAACCATATGGCCGCGCGCCTGGCGATGATATTGTCGGGCCAGTTTGTGGGCTTTCTGCCGGAGTACCTGGCGGAGCGGTATGTACAGAGTGGGGCGCTAGTGGCGCTGCACCCGGAGCGGTTTCGGTATCGGATTCAGAATGCGGCGACTTTTAAGCGGAGTGCGGTGGAGCATCCGGCGGTGAGGCTTTTTCTGGATTCACTGGTGATCAATAAATAGACAGAACTTTCCTTGGCGAGGCGAAGTTACTCCACCGCGAAACAACACCCAAACAGCTAGTCAGATCTGTACACTTATGCCCAGATATAGACAAAAGTTCCTAGATATGGACACCGTGTGTATATATGCACACGCCTTTGAATTAACTGTTATACGTTGGTCAAAGTAAGTCTAATTTCGACCCAAAGCGGACATGAAATATGAATCAATGGCTAGGACATGAAAGCAGAATACTTAGGCGCTAGGGCCTCCAATACTGGCGATGATTTTCATGAATGGTGGGCGCTTTGTTTAGCATTACAACTGCTTGAACCGGACACATCTTTGGTTGCCGTAACAGTTGAAGGTGTAAATCTTGATGATAAAAATACTCAGGGATTGACGGAATGGGACTCCGTTGATTGTGGCTTATTTTATGGTGGCCATACAGTAGAGCAAGCTGAAAAAGTTGTCATTGAGCAGTTAAAGTATTCTTCATCAACGCCTGAAAAGAACTGGACTGTTTCGGAGCTAACAAGCTCCAAGTCGAAGTCTTCAAATAGCAGCATTATCAAGGGACTTGCTGATTCATTTAATGCCATATTAAAAACCAGGCCAGATCTGATCAGTGCTGCTGGGCTAACAATCAGGCTAGTCAGTAATCGACCTATTGGCGTAGACCTTCAGAAATCCCTTTCCAGTACCAGTAACAAGAAATATGAAACGTTGAGAGTCGCCAGTGGCCTCAATAAAATAAATTTCAAGAAATTTATTAAGCTCTTTGACTTTTCTGACTGTGGTACGGGGTCTCGCTTTGAGCAAGAAGAAAACGCGATTAATGAAATATTAAATCTAACACATAGTGCTGATCGAGGGTTTGTGTTGGATTTGAAAGATCGTGTTCACAAACTGATGCTACCGGAGGCTACAGGAAGTTATATAACTAGAGAAACAGTACTGACATGGATGAATGTGTCTGACCCTCTTGCTCTTTTCCCATGTCCCCCAAGACTCAAGGCAGTAGAAAATCCAGTTAACAGAAATGCTGCCATTGCGATACAAACTGCAATGGTCAATGGTGATCAATTTATCTGCTTGCATGGCGAAGGTGGTAGTGGTAAGACGACCGTATTAAAGCAGGTTGAAAGTCTATTACCCGAAGGCTCAGTCATGATTACATATGACTGTTATGGCGCTGGCACTTATTTGGATAGTGAAGCGTATCGGCATAGACCAAAAGATGCCTACTTGCAAATAATCAATGAAACCTCGGCTCGATTGCGATTACCTTTGTTGATTAGCCAGGATAATTCTGTAGATTTTATTAAGGCTTTTTCACTAAGAATCGAAAGTGCAAGCAAAGTTTTAGAGGCGCAAGAAGATAATGCATTGTTGGTCGTCGTTATTGATGCTGCGGATAATTCTGTAGCAGGTGCAAATCAGTGTAAACCAGAAGAAATCAGTTTCGTTCATGAACTGATCAAAATCGGTAATCTGCCGACTAATGTTCGGCTAATGATCTCTGCAAGGACTGGACGTTTAGATTCCTTATCTATTCCATCTAAATACACCTCGGTAGAAATTTCCAATTTCTCATTGGAAGAAACAACACTCAATGTATTAAACCGATTTCCCGGCGCAACCGCAGCATGGATAGAGGATTTTCATAATCTATCTAATCAGAATCCACGAGTACAAAGTTACGCATTCGACTATGCAGTATCAGAACCGGGCAAAGCGATTGAGTTTTTAAGACCCAATGGAAAGGGATTGGATCAAATCTTTGAAGCTCACTTTGAAGAGGCGATTTTGAAGGAAGGTAATTCTGACGTCTTGTCTCTTGTTTGTTCATCGTTAGTAGCACTACCTGCACCAGTTCCAAAGCAACATTTAGCTAGTGTTGTGGGGATATCAATTGAAAGGGTTAATGATATTGTCTCTGACCTTCCCGGAATGCGTGTTCTTGAAGATAAAGTAGGATTTCTTGATGAGGATGTTGAATTCTTTGTCAGAGAAAAGGCGAAACCAAAACTGCTAGAGGCTCATAAGCGTTCAGCAGCATATTTCAGCGCTAACCATGAGAATGATGAGTATTCAGCAATGCACTTGGCTTCAGCACTATTTTCAGCTGGGCAAGGGCAAGAAATTATAAAAATCATAGAGGAGAATGAAGCGCCAAAAGCTATAAAAGACCAAATAATTCGTCGAGAAGTGCAACGTCAGAGGTTGCAACTCGCAATGAAAGTGTGTCGATCAGCAGGCGAACCAGCAGATGCGATATTTACCTTGTTGGTTGGTGCTGAAGCTATTAAAACAGATTATGCCGTAGACAAAATTATCGCTGAAAACCCGGATTTATCCGTCCATTTTGCGTCTGATACTGTAGGACGAAATATACTTTATTCGTCAAAAACGTATGAAAATCATGGCAGGTTCTTGTCGCATATTATTGCTCGTGATGCAGCTGACAGAGACTTTATCGCTGCTCGTGAAAAGAAACGCATTCTTCGTGAATGGATGAATCGAAGAAGTGAGGATATTAAACGCCAAGAAGACGAACAAAGTGAGCGCCAGTTTTCGCATATAGAGGCTTGGCCATTAGAGCTTGAAGATATTGCCGCCGTTGCTCATTCAGTGCTGGATATGGAGGGCTACCAGGCTACATACGAGTTCATTTGTGGTTGGAAGCCGAAAAGTATCCATTACGAAGTCGCGCTCAGATTATTGGATCGCCTATTGTTATCGGGCAAGGCAGTCACAATTCAAGAGTTTTTGAATAGTGACTGTATGCCAGAGCCTTGGTCATCGCTATTCAGCATACCTTTAGCGCTTGTCGGTAATGACATTAATTATACTGCTCTTGAAAAGTCACTGTGCAGCAAGGAAATACTGAAGTATTGTGATTTAAAAGAGCTGGAACGGAACACCTCTGAATACGCAGACGGTTTCAGCTATGCGGAAATTCTACTTAGTGGCTGTGAAATATTGGCTGCCAATGGAATAGATTTATCCTCTGTTGAGCCAATCCTTGAGTATCTATGTCCGGATAGATGGCGTTTAGTCAATAATATCTTCATACATGACGTTCTTAAAAATGATGTTGCTTTTAGGGCTTACTCTTTGTTGATGCGTCATCGTGGTCTCGACGCCACAATAGAATCGTATTGGATTGATACGGAAATACCTGATGATATTGATGAGGCGGAAAAAAATAGACAGAAACAAAAGTTATCGGAAAAGCACAAAGAAATAAATGAAAACCTGTCAGGTTTAATATCTGTTTATGCTGTTAGAGCGGATGTTTTGCTGTCCAATATCTTGCCGGAAAATACTGAAGAGAAAGTTAAGGCCGCACTAAGTTCTTTGTTTGCAAATTCCTGGAGGATGTCTAGGGATCACTATTTTGAATCCATATGTAGTCAGCTTTCTTTATCAGTAGCCAAACTGTCTGTTGTGCCTGATATCGATATGAATACAGTACTATCCTTGTCTAAGGCTACGTTTAAGCAATGGCCGTCAGTATATTCTCCCGGCCAGCGTAAACTCATTGCAAGTTTAATAAAAATACCGGAGTTGAAACCGATAGTTGTTAAGGATATCTACGATCGCTCAGTTGAAGTGAAAAATCTAAAAGCAGCGGCGAACGAAAAGATCAACATTCTTTTGGATTTATCCAGGACTTTGCTTTTTGTAGATAATGACGAAGCTAGAGAAGTATTTAAAATAGCAGTTGATATCGCTAATGACGTTGATGTTGATGCTATGCATGATGTGGCTCTATTTTCAGCGTTATCCAAAAACGCCAAAAACCACTTTTCGCCCGCAGAATCGCAACAAATGGCAAGTCATGTGGCGGCGATAATAACGGAGTACGGCACTCTTCTTGACGGCTATGATAATTTTCCTTGGAATGATGCAATTTCTGCTGTTGCTATATTGGACATGCCGAAAGCGATCAGCCTTATCGGGTATTGGGAAGATTGTGATTTGATTCAAGCCAGCGAATCTCTTCCTGCGTTGATGTCTACGGGTATTTCAGAGGGAACTATAAGCTCTGCGCAAGCTGCATCCTTGCTTAATTTATGTGACGATTTGAGTGAGGAGCTTGTGGCTAAATTAGCGTCAGCTACAACCGTTCAAGAAGCTAGTCAATTGATAGAGGAAATTGCAAAAGCTGAGTTGTTGAGATTCAACAAAAGTGGCAGCTCAAAAGTATGTCGGGAGTTAAATGAACTAGTTCCGTATAGTGATAGTAGTGAATATTGGCATTCAGCACTTAATCAATTGATTGAATTTAAATCACAAACCGAAAAAAGCACCAAGACCAAAACCAGCAACGACAAACTTGATTCGACAACCAGGAAGTTAAAGGAGCGCGAGTTCCTTGGAAATATAAAATTGGCGGAAATTTCCTTTGCTTCACCTTCCGATTTTATGAATTCAATTCACACCAAGCGAACAGAAGTTAGGGGTGAAGATTTTTATATTGCCAGCGATGACATATTGAGATCTTTAATCAGTCGTTTGGAATCAAAAGATCGTATTACCTTTCTAGATTTTTTGACCGATGAACATGTAATTGATGATCTTGGCTATACATGGGCTAAAACGTTAATTGACTGCATTGACTTATGGATAGAGTCATCTCACGCCATATCTGCTTGGAGAGAGGAAAATCTGCCAATCCTAATTGCTAATCACTTGGGTGAGTTTTCTTATGGTGAAAATTATGGCTACGACAAACGAATGCTGAAAGATGTTATTCATAACCTCGAGTTAAACAAAGAAGAAACGGTTAGCTTGCTGCTGGAGGGATTAGAAAAAAACTCCGAAATTTTGTCCTTACCTAAGCTATATTCGGTGATCAGGCTGCTGACGGATTATTGCAGCGAGGAACAAATTGCAGATGTCACAATTCGTTATATTCAGCGACTAACTACACGGTTAAAACTTCCAACGAATAAAATTGAGTCTGAGCGTACAGTTGAATCAGCATTAGCATGCCAACTCTACTCGTTCTTAGGGGATGTAGATACCAGGGTGAGATGGCGAGCAGCACATAGTATTAGAGCGTCTGCCAGAATGGGAGATTTTAATGTAATAGTGGCGTTGACCGCTCTATATGACCGTAAGACAATGCCCGGCTATCGGAGACTGTAAATTAAATTGTGTAACTGCTCATGCCCCCGTACTCTGCACCGGAGGATACCATGAGCAGAACAATGGACAACAAAGATCTCGAACAGCAACTCCAGGCTCAC